>JABDLO010000196.1 GCA_013002995.1 Saprospiraceae bacterium
ATAGCTTTAATATTTAGCTCAACCATGAAGTAACCATAACCCTATGATGTGTATCACTTTAAATATACCGCTATTAGATTAAAACAAACTTTATGGATTCCCTATACAAGATATTGATTTCGTGAAACTATGTTTTAAGCTATCTTATTTACGCTATAAAATGGAAAAGGTTAATATTGATCCAGACACTTCCATTTAACCAAATTCCTTAAGTCATAATAGCATGGAAATCAATTACCGGATTGAAATGTCGTTAATCAAATTTTGATGAAGATGCAACCCCATTATCATTTCCAAGTTGTGCCCACTCTACAACATTGCCTGTTCCCACCAGGGGTATCTTTTTGTTATTAACCGTAGTGTCACATCCTTCTTTATAATAAATGTTGTAAGTAACATTTTCAGGTAATAAAAACCGAATGGCACTTACCCCATTATCAAAATGTCTACCGGATACGATGATGTCATGATATTTCATAATGGTACTGTGTTGTGTACCATAAATTTTTAAACACCTACCCCCGAAAAATTCATCATCATATAATTCAATAACTCCATCCTGGATATTGGTGATCTTCTTAGAATAGTTCTTGATCCTGGCTGTGTATTCTGACAACTTTAATACTCCATTCCTTCTGAAATGGTGTCCACCATAGATGATCATCTGGCCATCGGTTGCGATGTGAGCTCCTGCAGAAGCACTAAAATCACAATAACTATGAGCCTGGCCAAAAAACTTCTTGTGCAAGTATTGAACTGAAGGTGCATCAATACCAACTGCCTGACTTGGATGCTGTAAGTTATCTGCAAAAACCTCCATCAGGTAGCCATAGTTATCTCCCACCGATACCAAGGGGTTCTTATTACTGAATCCTATTAAGTATAACCTGCCTGAAGATTCCTGGATAAAATTAATGTTCTGAAATTTAGGTTTATCCTTTTTCACTTTATCGATCGCTGATCCTTTTACTGATCCAATTTTATTATACGAACCAAAGACATCGTCCGATTGGGATAGATAAAAATCAAACCGATCATCCAGGCCATCAGAATCGGTCCATACAGCACATAGGTATAGATTATTACTCAACTGTACTATAGCTGATGCGCCAGCTGCCATTCCAAGTCGATTGATTTCATTGGTCGCCCTTTTAGGGTTTTCCAGATCTGAGACGTCAATCAACAAGACTTTAGAATTGTAGACCGTTTTACCATTAAGCTTGAATTTTTTCTCCACCGGCACCACAAGTACTTGATCAAGAATACTAAAACCTCCAGCATGCCAATAAGCGTTCTGGCCGACTTCTATTTCGAAAGTCTTGATGTTCATATCTTCCTGAGATACCGGATCTATCAGGGAGTTATTACCTATGGGCCCAGAGCGGTAATCTTTAAGTTTTTTGATGGCGTTCTGTTGAGGTATCCTGTGGGTATGTGAGAATACATCTTTTACAAACAGATGTCCTTCATTGGTTTTTTTTGCTCCGGCTGTAGCTATGAAATGTAATCCGTCTTTTGTCCTTTGCAATCCCTGGAAATGATTGTCAATTCCACTGCTATACAATCCATCAGGGAAATTGGGGCCTTCATGAATACGTATTATGGAGCCACCCTCCGGCATCCTGAGGAAGTCTTCAATTACCTGTGTGGCAATGTTGTTTTTTAATCTTGATCCCGGTGAGGTGAGGGGTGAAGTGGGTATAAGCATAACCAATGGTTTTAATAAGGACTGAATATCACTCTATGCTGAATTTACAAAATTATTCATGTAGTTTCATCCATTTAATGATAATCGGTTACTTTTTATGATCATCTGCTATTATTAAAGTGATGGTTTGTGAAGTTTAAAGGGAAATAATTGAGGCGATTCTCCTGGTTATTGAAATACTTTAATCAAATCAAGAAATAAACTTCTCAAGAAGATTAAAACCTGATACGATTAACATACTCTTTCAAAATGGATTCAAGTTTGGTTAATAATAATTCCAAAATCTTATACACCACACTTTAAACCTTCGTTGATATTAAAAGTCTTATTAAAAAGAATTTACGATGACTGAAAGACAAATCATTCACTTGAATAACCGGCTGGGTTTTGGAATTTCAGAAAAAGCATTAGATCAATTTTCTTTTCAGGAATTTATAAAACAACTACACACCTCTCAGGCATACCAGGAAGAAATGACATTTGGAGATCTCGAGGATTTAAACCTTCGATCATTCAGAATGGGAAACCGAGAGGAGATCCTCAAGTCCACGAGGGAATACATGTCTAAAATGCGGTCAGCATGGATGGGTCAAATGATCCACAGCCCTTATCCAGCCCTTGAGAAAATCAACCTGTTCTGGCATCATCATTTTGCATGTGAGATAAAGAATCCTGTATTTGCCAGGGCTTATTCCAATATGATCAGAAAAAACAGCCTTGGCAATTTCAGGGACCTATTAAAAGGAGTATCACAATCAGCAGCCATGATTGCTTATCTCAATCTCCGACAGAATAAAAAAGGAAGCCCCAATGAAGACTTTGCACGTGAATTATGTGAATTGTTTACCCTGGGATTTAACACCGATTATACAGAGGATGATGTAAAAGAAATTGCACGTGCCTTTACCGGATGGAGTCATAATTTTGACGGTAGTTTTAGGTTAAGAAGAAGATTGCATGACAAAGGGAGTAAATCCATATTCGGTCAGCAAGGTAATTATGATGGAAATGAAGTGATTGACCTTATTCTAGAAAAAAGAAGTTGTGCGACTTTCATCGCCAGGAATGTGTATGAATACTTTGTGAGTGCCAACCATATTGAATCACACATTGAGGAACTAGGTGAAGTGCTTTACAACTCAGATTATGATCTCAGGAAGATGTTTATCCATTTGGTGGAAGCCTCATGGTTCTATAATGAAGAGCACATTATGTCAAGAATAAAAAGTCCCATTGAATTTCTTGTAAGCATGGGTCGACAATTCAACTTGAACCATGAAGATGAAAGGGCGTGGAGCTACTTACAGAAAGCCCTTGACCAGACCTTATACCGCCCACCCAATGTAGCCGGTTGGAAAGTGAATCGACAATGGATTAACTCCAATAGCCTCACTCTAAGACTAAGACTTCCTTCCGTTTTACTGGCAGATGGATTCATAGAAATGAACCTCCGTCCGGAACTGGATGAAATGATTAAAGCAAAAGTGAAGGGCAATAAGGGATTCAAATTACTTAAATCCTTCAATTCAGATTGGGATCTCTTTTTCCAAAATAATCCAGGGGGGAATTATAAACTTACCTTACTTAATAACAGCATCTCTCCACAGGCTTCAAAAGCATTGGCAAAGCTTGGTTCCCAGGGAGATCAGGAAAAGGTCATTCAACTAATGTCCTTGCCAGAATATCAATTGTCCTAAAATAAACTCCATGTCATGAAAAGAAGATCATTCATCAGAAATACAGGATTAGGGGTAATAGGAACAGCTTATGTGCCGGTATTCCTTTCTGCTTCCAATAAGCTAAACCCATCCAGTTCAGGTAAAAGACTCATTATCATTCAACTTTCAGGAGGAAATGATGGGCTGAATACCATCATCCCATATGAAGATGACCTCTACCATACAGCAAGGCCAAAAATCAGAATACCCAAAAAAGAGGTGATCCAGGCAACCGACTTACTTGGATTTAACCCTGCACTAAAAGAAATCAGCCAACTCTACAACGAAGGGTCGCTATCTATTATCAATTCTGTCGGATATCCTAACCCCAACCGGTCTCACTTCAGGAGTATGGACATATGGCAAACGGGCAGTGATGCCAATCAATACCTGAGTACGGGCTGGATCGGCAGATATCTTGATGCATACTGTGACCATCACCATTCAGCATTGGAAATAGATTCTCAATTGTCGTTGAGTATGAACGGGATTGATAAAAATGGACTGGCACTGACCAATTCATCTTCATTGTACCGTTCCATCAGGGGTAAATATTTTGATGAGTTAATAGATGAAACACCCCAGGTAGATCTAGATGAGGATAACCTGGGATATCTTTATAAAGTATTGGCAGATACTGATCAGAGTGCCGGGTATATCAAGCAATCCCACAAAGTGAAAGACAATAATTATAATTTTCCTAAATCAAAACTGGGGAAAAAACTGAGCCTTGTTTCTCAATTCATCAGATCAGGTCTTAATACAGAAGTTTATTATGTTTCACACAATGGATTTGATTCTCATGCCAATCAACGGAAGCAACAGGACAGATTGCTCACAGAGTACAGTGAGTCTGTATATTCACTTGTGCAGAGTCTTGAAAAGTCAGGGCATATGGATGATACCTTAATCATGACTTTCTCAGAATTCGGTAGAAGGGTGAATGAAAATGCTTCTTCCGGCACTGATCATGGCAAGGCCAATAATTTATTCATCATCGGGAAAGAACTAAAGAAGCCCGGATTTTATAATGACGCTCCTGATCTTTCCAACCTCGACGATGGTGACATCAGATATCAGGTTGACTTCAGGAATGTGTATTCTGATGTGATTCAAAAGTGGATGGGTAAAGATCCTTCTAAGATCATCAGCAGGTCATTTGATAATTTAGGTATCATATAATCCAGGTTTAATGTAGTAATGAATTATTAGGTTCTTACAAGGAATTCTGGTTAACTTGGGAATAGAACCAATTGATTCATCATGAAGCTTTCAAATTATCCCTTGCTCCTGATTACTTTATTATATATTAATTGTGAAACTCCGGAAGCACCCTCATTTGAAGATGGCAAGTGGATAGATTTAAGTTATGCTTACGAATCTTCCACTCCATACTGGCCCACTGCAGATGGATTTGAGTTGGATACAGTGTTCGCAGGTATGACAGATGGGGGGTATTATTATTCTGCATATCAGTTTTCAAGTGCTGAGCACGGTGGCACCCATATTGATGCACCCATTCATTTTGCTCAAGGTAAAAAAACGGTCGATCAGCTGACGATCGACCAGCTCACCGGGCCGGGAATTGTCATTAATGTCCAGGACTCAGTAAGCGATTATATTGATTACAGAATATCCACAGATGACTTTCTACAATGGGAGGCACAAAATGGGACCATACCTGATGGGTCCATTGTATTTCTTCATACCGGTTTCGGTGATTTCTGGCCTGATCGCATGAAGTATATGGGTACTGACAAGAGAGGCCCTGAAGCTGTAGCTTTGTTACATTTTCCAGGTCTTCATCCGGATGCTGCTCAATGGTTGGTTGACAATAGGAATATTAAAGCCATAGGGATAGACACTCCTAGTATAGATTATGGCAGGTCTTCCGGATTTAATGCCCACCGCATTCTTATGGAACAGAATATTCCAGCATTTGAAAATGTAGCTAATCTCAAACAAGTCCCTGTGACTGGAGCATATATCATTGCTCTTCCTATGAAAATTAAAGGAGGAAGTGGAGGACCATTGAGAATTACAGCGTTCGTCACAGAGAAGTAAAGTAATATCCAATGGCTTCTTTTACATCTATTTCAAATAAATTTGAAAGTCCCACCGCCATAGGAGTTGCAAATTTATTTGCAACAAAATAATGGGTTATATTATATTTTTATACCGATTGGTATATTTTTATATCTTAGTATCATGGATAAAGATGCTATTATTAAACTTATTGAAGAGAAACACCATGAACTGATAAACTGGATGGAAGTTCATGGTTCAGATTATTGGACCTATGGGCCTTCCGGCAAATGGACCAGTGCCCAGCATGTAGTCCATTTGGTTCAGAGCATGAAACCATTGAATACAGCAATGGTGATTCCCAAGATGGTTTTGAAAATGAGATTTGGTAAAGCCAACAGACCAACACGTACATATGATCAAGTGGTTAATCGATATCATGAAAGATTGAAAGAGGCAGAAGGCATTGTCAGCCCTTTCTCAAGGGATATGCCAGAACCTACCCTGGAAGAAATGGACAAATGGTTAATCCAACTCACTGCTGAAAAGGATAAACTCGTTAAGTCCATTGACAAAAAATGGAAAGAAAAAGACCTCGACATCTGCCTTCTACCCCACCCACTCCTGGGTAAAATGCTGGTCCGAGAGATGTTGATGTGGACAGCTTATCATACGGAGCATCATTATAAATTGATCAAGGAAAGAGCAGAAGCTAATAAGTAAAAGGATTACCACGGAGGCACAGAGGTCACTAAGAATTGTGTAATCAGGAATTCATTTAACATGAATCCCTTCTAATCATTGTAGAAAGAAGGAAGGTAAAGTCTTTAAGAAATACTAATAAACTGTTTTATAATTAATCTTAAATATATTTCTAACCCTTAGAAAATCTCCATGCCCTCTGTGCCTCCGTGGTGATAAATTTTAGAATTCCTTCTTTATTGAACCATTCCGAAATACTTCAACCCGGCATTCATTGCAAAATAACATCCGATCGTAATCAGGCATGAAATCCCCAATGAGGGATAAAATTCCATCCCTTTTTTGAGCAACCAGGGCAAGCTGATAAACAACGCCAGTGAAGGGATCACCAGCCAGAAAACTCCAATAGATAAGTCTCTCACCTTATCAACATCACCTGTTTCATGATAAAGAAAGATCATTGCAATGATAGAAATGATAGGCAATGAGGCGATCAATGCTCCCCAGATACTGCTCCGCTTGGCAATCTCAGAAATCAGCATGATCAGGACTCCCGATAAAATGATTTTTATAGCATATTGCATGAGGCAACACTTTGATTCAGTATTTAAGATACAGAAGTGATTTAAAAACTATGTTGATTTCAGAAGATAACTGCTTGGAAGCCAAGACGAAGCTCTTTTTTTGTTTCGTATGTGGAATATCCGAGACTTAAAACCTGCCTGCCAGCGAGCTGGCACGAGCAGGCAGGAAGCTGAAGTATTGGCTTTTAATGAGTTGTCTGCATGTGTTAAGATAGTTTTTAAATCACTTCACTGAACAGAGAGAATTATTGCCAGAAAAAAGATGCTTTTAATAATTGTTACTCAAAGCAAGTCACAAGGTTATCAGAAAGAACTATGACAATAGGATTCTGCTCAGGACTGTGGATTTGAGGATTGGCTGCAATGTCGTACATCACACCATTATTCATAAACAACTTTTCAAGTTGGATATCAACATACATTACCGATCGGTCCTCATCCAGAGATATGTTTCCAGTAGTGGTAATGGTGCGATAAGCATCATCACCCCCAAGGTGTAAAGCAAATCCGGTTTCTTCATCTCCATCGCCATCAAGGTCTATGAAACCTTCCACTTTGGCAAATACATAACTCTTCCATCCTGCCCAGTATTCAGCAGCATTACTCAACACATTACTTGAAGGAAAATCAGCAGGTACTTTTGCATTATCCGTTGGATTGATACCAATGCTGAATCTGGTAGTGTAATCACGAGGTTCTAATTCTCCACGATAAACCATAGTTCCCTCCATGGCAGCAGCAGCAGTAAGGTGATCATCTGTTAAGGTAAAATAGTCCAGATCAAATACGGTCTGAGGCTCCTCACCCATTAAGGTAAAATCCTCAATAAAAAATGATACCCTCGTAACATATAAACTTTTGCCGTCCGGATAACTTACTTCCTCAAATGCAACCAAAGGCTTGTCTTCATACCTCAGCCGAAATCTCACCTCAGCCTCTGCAATGGGATCATCACTACATGAAAACAGCGGCAAAATAATCACCGCGGAAAGAATGTAGAATAATTTTTTCATCAATCTAATATTTGTGGTTTAACAATTGTGTTTTCTTATCTAATGAATAGACTTTCTTCTTTCCTTTATATTTCAAGTTGACCATGTTGACCTGATCATCAAATAAATCAATCAGGATCGAATTATTAACTTCGATTTCATAAATCGGGTCTGAGAGTTTAATTTTTAGTGTAGTCCATACTGCAGGAGGATAGGATACGCTTTCAAGGTATTCCATTGGTACAAGATCACCATTTATAGTAATGGATAAGTATTTGCTAATAAACTTTTCAATCAGATCATCTGAACCGGTGTAGTCTTCTGGTAATTCTTCTCCTACCTGCAATCCCACAGCTTTCAATAAATCATCATAAAATATTCTTACTGAAACTTCAAGTTCAGAATTTTCTGGCTTTTCAATGATATCACATACACTAACATGGATGTCATGGTCTCCCCATGACCCCAGATTCAAGATCAGTGCCACTATGAGTGTTTTAATCATCATGATTAACTATTCAATACAACGATTTTATACCAAAATAATTTGTGACATTCATCACTTTTGTGTCATATGAATATCATTTTTTCGGATAGGATTCAGGATTTAGAGATCCATTATTAATTTTATAGATATCAGAAATGCTGCACCGGAAACTACCCACACCCAATACTTTTGTTTGACATTCAACACCTTAACCAATAACATAGTAATCGCAATGGTTATTGCTACAATGATCAATTGGCCCAATTCAACTCCAATATTGAAGGCAAGAAGTGGAATTACCAAATCTTCTTCAGAACCCAACAATGCTTTCAGATAATTAGAAAACCCTAAACCATGAATGAGGCCGAAGAAGGCCGCCAGACAGTAATGAAGTGTAATCTTCTGATTGTGCGCCCTGATCTTATACACATTATATATCGCTGTAAGAATGATGGTCACAGGGATTAAGTATTCTATCAGTCGCCCAGGGATATTGACGATTCCTAAGGTTGATAATGCAAGAGTTATGGAATGACCGATAGTAAATGCTGTAACCAGAATTAATATTTGACGCCATTGAGCAACAGCATAAATCACACATAAAGTCATCACAAATAAAATATGATCATAAGCGTTGATATCCAGTATATGGTCAAATCCTAATTCAAGATAAGTCTTAAACATATGCTACAGATTAGAGTATCAAGAATAGCAAATATTTCCGACTCTTCGATTTAATCTGATATTGATAAAATGTGAAAATGCAATAAGTAATCCACCGAAGGTAGCCATAATGATCTCTACGGAACCGTGATTCAAAAGACCTGTCATTATGCAGAGCAATCCTATTCCAAATAAAATTAGTGGCAAAACATTTCTATGCCTGGATTGATAAGATCCCCACAATGTGTAAATGGCTAATCCTACACTAATCAAAATGAAAACCATCTCTACAAGTCCGTGACCTGTTAGGAAAGAAGAACTTAATAACCCATATGCAATAGCAAGTGGTAAAACAGAACAGTGAACCGCACATGTCAGTGATGCGGTGATACCAAGAAGATCTGCTTTGAACGTTTTTCTTTTATCCATTTTTTTTGCAACAGTGATGCAAATATACACATCAAACACCATTTATGCTACATTGTTGCATTTATTAAGCCAAATTATTTTTTCGAGTTTATCATCCATTGCCACTAGTACAAACATAGTGTACCATAGGTTTGACAAATCGACGTATGAACAGAGTTTATTACATTTGATATTAACAATTGGAAGAAAACCTATTAATCAATATAAAATGAATAAAGTCATAATTTTACTCGTCTTAGTAAGCCTCGGATGCTCCTCTATTATTGCCCAGGCACCTTTTCAGTTAACCAAAACTGATCAATTGGAAGCCATCTCTTTATTCAGAGAGGTGCTTTCTATACCCAATGATGCTCATTTTCCAGATGATATTGAAGTCAATATGAAATGGTGTGAAGAAGCTTTTACCAAAAGAAATTTTAATACTACCCGATTAAAAACAGATGGAATCCCACTCTTATTGGCAAATTACAACACCACTATGGCGGGTCAACCTACTGTTCTGATTTATCTTCAGATTGATGGGCAACCAGTAGATCCTGATTTCTGGTGGCAAGAAGACCCTTTTACACCCGCACTGAAAGAACAATCTGCTGATGGAGAATGGAAAGAGATTGCCTGGTCCAAACTTGATGGCCCGATCAATCCTGATTGGAGGATTTTTGCCCGATCCACTTCAGATGCTAAAGGTCCGGTGGCTATGTTTCTTCAAGCGATGGATATGATTCATAGAAATAATCTCACCATTCCATTTAATATGAAGGTAATTATGGATTTTGAGGAAGAACTTGGTTCTCCCAATCTTGCCGGGGGAGTGATTAAAAACCGGGAAGCATTAAAGGCGGATCATCTGATTATTTTTGATGGCCCGTTACATCCTACTTATAAGCCCACATTGACATTTGGTGCCAGAGGTATCACTACTGTAACCTTAACCATATATGGTCCTGATTTCCCACAACACAGTGGGCATTACGGTAATTATGTCCCCAATCCTGCGGTCAAGCTGAGCCGCCTTATTGCCAGCATGAAAGACGACTATGGCAGAGTCAAAGTCCATGGCTGGTATGAAGACATCACCATTGATGAAGAAACTAAAAAAATACTTGCTGCAGTTCCAGATGATGAGGACCAGCTCAGAGTGAAGATAGGATTTGCTGAACCAGATCGTGTTGCAGATAACTACCAGGAATCCATTCAGTATCCAAGCCTCAATGTAAGAGGAATGCTATCAGGGTGGGTAGGAGATGAAGTAAGGACAATAGTACCTTCTACAGCAATTGCTGAGATTGACATCCGGACTGTTAAAGAATCCGACCCTGAAGGTCTTCTTGAAAAACTTCGCAATCATATCAATGAGCAAGGTTATACCATCCTGGAAGAAAAACCCTCCTCAAGGGAGAAAGTCACTAATCCCAACCTCGTAACCATGACCCACAAAATTTCTTACCAGGCTTTCCGTACCGAATTGGATAGTGAGACAGGATTATGGCTTAGAAGAGCATTCAAAAGTAAAAATGGAACTGAACCAGTCATGAAAAGGACTTCAGGAGGATCCATCCCGATATCTCCTTTTGTTAATACACTTGGCGTTCCAGCTGTAACAGTACCTACGGTGAATCCTGATAATAATCAACACAGTCCTAATGAAAATATAAGATTGGAGAACTTCTTTGATGGAATCCTTACTATAGCTACTATTCTTACTGAGAAAATATGAGCTGATACATTTTCCGAAAGTATAACTTAAAAATATCATCAATTCGGATATAAGGATAAAGCCTTTTTATTAAGTTGCGACACTTAAAGAAGCACTATGTTAAAAAGAATAAGTCCGACTGATACAGTAGCCTGGAAAGCACTAGATAAACATGCTGATGAATTAAAGTCCAAGACCATTGTGGACCATTTCAACGCAGATGATAATCGATTTGATAAATACTCTATCGACAGCATTGATATGCTGGTAGATTACTCTAAGAATAGGCTCAATGATGCTACGATGAGCCTTTTGTTTCAGCTTGCAGAAGAGACAGATCTACAAGATGGTATTAAGAAAATGTTCCAGGGAGACATCATTAATGAAACTGAAGGAAGAGCAGTGCTTCATACTGCTCTTAGAAATTTCAGTAATCAACCGGTCCTGGTAAATGGTCAGAATGTGATGCCTGACGTTCATATGGTCCTTGATCGCATGAAGTCATTCTGCAACCAGTTTCATTCAGGTCAATTGATGGGATATACCGGAAAGAAATTAAAATATGTTGTCAATATAGGTATTGGAGGGTCTGACCTTGGTCCTGTGATGGTAACAGAGGCACTCAAGCCTTACTGGATGGAAGGGATAGCATCCTACTTTGTGTCTAATGTAGATGGAACCCATATATCTGAAATTCTCAAGAAAGTAACAGCCGATGAAACCCTTTTCATCGTTGCATCGAAGTCCTTTACCACTCAGGAGACGATGATGAATGCCAGTACGGCAAGAGAATGGTTCTTACAACAAGGAGCTTCTCAAGAAGATATCGCGAAGCATTTTATCGCATTATCAACCAATGAATCAGGAGTTAAAGACTTCGGTATTGATCCCAATAATATGTTTGGATTCTGGGATTGGGTAGGAGGTAGATTTTCTTTGTCCTCAGCCATAGGGATGTCCATCGCTCTTACCATCGGAATGGATGCATTTTCAGAGTTGTTGGAAGGTCTTCATGAGATGGATACCCATTTCAGAACTGAGCCTTTCGGTAAAAATATTCCCGTCATCCTTGCACTCATTGGAATCTGGAACAGAAACTTCCTTGGAGCTGCTTCAGAAGCCATCCTTCCATATGACCAATACCTACATAGATTTGCTGCATACTTCCAGCAAGCCAACATGGAAAGCAATGGAAAGTCAGTAGATCGAAGTGGAAATGCAGTTGATTATCACACTGGTCCCATCATCTGGGGTGAACCCGGAACCAATGGGCAACATGCATTTTACCAATTGATCCACCAGGGCACACAATTGATTCCTTGTGACTTCATCGCTCCGGCGATATCACATAATCCTACAGGAGACCATCATCCGGTATTGCTTTCTAATTTCTTTGCCCAAACAGAAGCATTGATGAATGGAAAATCGCTTGATGAAGTCAACGCCGAGCTTCAAGCTCAGGGCAAAAGTGATGAGGAAGTAAAAGCCATCGCTCCATTCAAGGTGTTCGAAGGAAATAAACCTACCAATTCAATATTGGTCAAAAAGGTAACACCTAATGTTCTGGGGAAATTGATAGCCATGTACGAGCATAAGATCTTCGTACAGGGATATATCTGGAATATTTTCAGCTTCGATCAGTGGGGAGTTCAGCTGGGAAAGGTCCTGGCCAAGAAAATACTCCCTGAATTAAAATCTGAAGGTAAAATTACCAGTCATGACTCATCTACCAATGGATTGATCAACATGTATAAAGAATATATCCGGTAGCCTTGAGATTAAATCATCCTGATAATTAAGTTTAAAACTACTGCCCCGATAAAACCAAATAAAAAGATATTGAGTGACTTACGTAGGTGTTTATATTTTTTACTTAATGTGACACCCAGGTAGTAGTAGTCTCGGATCATAGCTTCATAAAGGTGCTCACCATTATTGATCATCTGCATAAATGCCCACTCGAAGTCTCGGATGTGCATGTTGTGAAAATTGCCAAAATAAAGTAGGTTACCTTTTCTTTCCCGGATTTCTTCCTCTGTAAAGTCCCCCTGAGTTTTATTGGGCCTGATCGATAAAATGGCAAAAAAGATTGAAGCCATACAGGCAACCGTGAGCAATAATAATGAAGATACCCTGACCGGGTCTTCTACAGGGTCTGAAATAATACCCCCAAGCAATAGTGAAAGGATGATTGAATTAACCGTTATCATGATATTCGCTTTGCGATCTATCATTTGGTTGAGAGTGTAATGATTCCTCAATGTGGTCCTCAAAAGGGTCTGGATTCCTCTGTCGTCACGTTTTTTAACATTCTGAAGGTTCTTTTTTAGCTTTTTTATCTCTTTTTCAGAGATATTCAGCTGTTGCTTCAGTGCCAAATCCATTCTTTTCTCAAGCTGCTTCTTTTCTTGTTTTAGTGATTTCACAAGATCCTTTAATGCTTTCTGATAATTGTTTTTGGCATATTGTGTATAAAACTCAGCTGATTCCAGATATCCTGTGATTACATCATACCATCCCAGTCTCTCGATATTATATCCCTGAAGTAATAATTGCTGATAGTATTTCTTGAGATTATCTCTTCCATTTCCCAGGGTATAATCTATCCATACAGCATCATTATATATCTGGTCGAGTTTATTATCAAGTGTTTTATCAGGCCTTATATTAGAAACAAAAGTTGCTAGCCTTGAGGCCAAATCAGATTCAATTCCCCATTCAAGGCACAATTGCTTGACACGTTCTCCAGCGTAGACTGCTAACTGGTTATAATCTAAGGTGGTGGTAGGATTTTCAGCTTGAATTACACCTTCCAGCCACTTGGCAGCAAATAAAAAGTCCAGCTCCTCCTGTGAGAGGCCTTCTTCCAATCCTAATTTCTTGATGTAGCGTTCAAGTCTATATTGATATCCAATATCTGTATAAATGGTCTTATCATCATTTTCAATGATGATCTGAGTACAATTATCAGCTATCAGTGCCAGTGGGATCTTTGTTGACATAGCAGAAGAATATTCAATTAAAAATAAAGCTAAATTTTTATCTGCATAGCTCTGTATAATTATCAACACCTCTTTTCTTCAATCGATTCAGCATCTTCAGAAATATTGTTGCTGTTATGAAGGTATCAGCAGCAGCTGTGTGCCTTTTGCCGAGGGGAACTCCATAGTTAACCGCCAATCGATCCAAAGAAATCGGCTTGACGGGTTCATGTATGTTATTTTCAAGCCTATGGTTCAATGATGATGTATCCAGGGTTCGATTTTTAAGATGGCAACCCATTTGCTTTTGCACATATTTATCGATCATCTTTACATCGAAAGCTATATGGTGACCTACAATAATGGCATTCCCTATAAAATCTATTAATTGTCGTATGGCTTGTTTCAATACGTACCCTTCCTTGATTTGATTTCTAGTTATTCCATGAACTTCAATACTTTGATCCGGACTGTATGATCCATCCTTAATATAGCACTCTAATCTATCGTGAATGATGATCTCACCATTAGTGATTTTTACAGCCGCAACAGAGAGGATGGTATCCTTACTTATGTCGAGACCACTGGTTTCTGTATCAAGTACTACAAAGGTCAATTGATCTATCGGACAGTTTTTAAGTATCTTCTCTTTGAATAAATCAAGATATTTTTCTCTTGCGACCCTATCTTCAGGGTTTTTAGGAATTGATCTTTTATACCATGGCCACTTCATCACAGTACCAGATTTAATCTATACCTTACTTTAAGCAGGTCATGCAATTCATTGATCGGTTTAAAGCTATTTCTTAAATTGAGCCGCTCCATTTTGGTCAATTCTTCAGGATTAAAATACCTTCCACTATTATTATTTTTTAATCCCTGGATGGCCCGATACCGCATCAGGATTTCATAGGCATCGGCAGCTTGCTCATATAGTTCTTTATTGTTAGGTTCTATCGTCGCCATATAATCGAACCTCTGAAATGTATTGTTGATATTCGGTTTCTTAGCTGAGAGCACCAATATCCTTGCAGCATCAGCAAGTGGCATCATTGCTCTTGCCTTAATATCGAAATCATCTTTGTGTTCTCCACCTTTTTCTACCACAAAATTCCTAAAGAAAGTCAGTGGAGGTGGATTCATAATGGCATTCTTGGCCAACTGTACCAGGAATAAAAAATTGTCATCGATCAAGTCAAATATATGATCTGCCAATGCTTCAGAAAGTGATTGATCACCAAAGACTACCCTGAAATCAAAAAAGATGGTGCAATACATTACATTCTTTTCTGTGGGAGTCTGCATCCACCTGGCAAATTGATCCTTCCATCCACTGATAGACATACACCAATTGGGATTGGAGGCCATCATATCTGCCGGACAATACTCGAAACCACATTCATTTAATACCTGAGTGACCTCCTGGGCCAGCTTAAGGTAATACCCCTTGACTTCATCATACTTATCCTCATTCACATCTTCAAAGACCAAGGCATTATCCTGATCGGTCCTTAACAATTGTTCCTCTCTCCCTTCGCTCCCTAATGCCATCCAACTCCATTTCAATCCTGGATCTTCCTTACCCTGACCTTCAAGTTTCTTTTGACAGATCTCAATGGCCCGGCTGATCAAAGCATCATTCACCTCTGACATTATATTGGATATGAATCCAATGGATACTTCTCTTTTTAAATATTTGAATAAAAGGCTTTCTGCTTTCTCTCTGATCTTCTTCAGATCTGATGAAGTCTGTGCCCTTCTCATTTCACGAATGAAAATTGCAGGATTGTTGCCTTGAATCACAAGAACATCATGCTCAGAAATCACACCCATCACCGGAGACATAGAAGTACCATCTTCAGTGATACAAAGATGGTGAATTCGATTCTTCATCATAATCATCTGAACGTCTGCCAGGGTTATATCCCTGGAAACAGTAATTACAGGACTGGTCATGAAATCACCAACCTCAGCATTCAATCCGTATTTTCCTGTCACTACCTGATTTCTCAAATCACGATCTGTGATGATCCCCAAAGGTTTCTTTTTATCATCAACAATTATGATTGATCCCACCCTATGATCACTCATCTTGATTGCTGCATCCTGTGCAATAGTCTGTTTAGAACAAGTGATGGGAGCCTTACTTCGTTCCAGGGATTGTATCTCTGTCAAGTGATCCCCCTCATTCAGATATGTAGTCTGATTTCCTATCTTTTCTTTTTTGGCCTTTTTAGGTCCTGCTGCATAACTTTGAAGCAGGTACCAGGAAACTTCAGGGTCAGAAGATATGATCTCCTGCAATCCGTCAATTCTAAAAAGATACAATAAGCTTTCTTCAGAGGCAATAGCAGATAATTGATAAGTCTCATTGGCCAACAATGGCCTCAAGCCAAATAGATCTCCCTCATCACAAGTATCTATAAGATCATCTGCACCTTCATTTTCTCTAACAATCCTTATTCCCCCTTCTCTGACTACGTAGATGAATGAAGAAGGATCATCTCCTTGTCTGAAGATAACCTCTTCATTGTCAACATACTTCACACGTGCAGTTTCTGAAAGAGATACCAATTGTTCATCCTCCATTTTATCAAATGGTGGAAATTCCTTAATGAATTGAGCTATTCTTGTGGGTATGGCATTATCCATTAACTGAAAGTAAAAAATATTTGATGTGGAATTATGACAAAGATCATTTATTTCCATGACCGGGAAGCCTTATGCTGAATTGCTGACCTTGTATTTTTGTGTTAAAAGTACACTAAGGCTACAATGCCATTTGATTAAAACTAAACAGATTAGTAATGTGGGTAAAATTTAATCACGTTTTTGTGATTTTAATTTCTCTTCTTTCTTTTTCAAATACAGCTTGGTCTCAAATCTCTTCAGACTCTCAAGATCGCTACAACCCGATCATCTTCAACTTAAATGAAGATGGAAGTCAATATATAAGGTTAATAATGTGGCATCAGATCTGGTTAACCACCAACAATCTTTCTGATAAAAATTCCAATTTCCAATTGTCCCCAAGTATTAGAAGATCAAGGATGCTGGCATTTGCCCAGTTAAGCCCTGACTTATTGATCTTAACTCACTTTGGACTAAATGGATTGACCACATCCAATCTGACACCAACAGGGAATAATGGAGATGGGCCTCAGATATTCCTTCATGGTGCATGGGCGGAATACAGGATCAATGATTATTTATATGCAGGAGGAGGGTTACATTATTGGAATGGATTGACAAGATTATCCAGTCAGAGCACCTTAAACTTTATGACTTTGGATCAATCTCGACCTTTCACCAGTTGGCATTCACTTGGTGTGACTGATCAATTTGCCCGTCATCTGGGTATTTATCTAAAAGGAGAAATCGGAAAATTTGATTATCGCCTGGCTTACAATTCACCTTTAAAAAACAATACCGGTGAAGGAAAAGATTTTGGAATAAAAGACAGTGGATTAACTTATAATGGATTCAATTATCCTAACCTAAATGGAAATGCAACCGGCAATGCCATATTCTCAGGATATTTTAGGTATAACCTATTCGATAAAGAATCAATCAAACTTCCTTATATGACGGGCACCTATCTTGGAAAGAAAAGAGTTGTAGCAATTGGTGCCGGATTCTTCTCCCATCCTAATGGTATGTTTCATCCTTCTTCCGGAGTTCATTCTAATGTAAGTCACATGGCAGTAGATGGATATGTTGATATTCCAGTGAACAATGGAGCTTTCCATGCATATGCATCATATATAGATTTCGACTATGGAAACAATTATGTAAGCAGATGGGCAGGTACTGGACATGTGTATTATGTAGAGGCCGGATATTATTTTGCACCTTATAAGGTTATGCCTTATGCGGCTTTTAATCAAGGCATGTATGACGGATTAAATGATAAGATCAACGCTCTGGATATAGGAGTAAATTATTTTATAAAGAGTCACAATGCAAAAGTTACCCTGGAATATCATTCGATAAAAGGAGATATCAGAGAGGCCACGATCTTTTCTTCTGAAGATGCCCATTCTCAACTCAGATTTCAATTACATCTCTTTATTTAAGACATTACCCTATATTTAGGAGCATTTTTTTGCAAATCCATCAAAGCTCTTATCATGTCTGGGAAAAATCTTCAGGAATACTGGAAGAAAAACTTACGTCTCTTATCCATTCTATTGGTAATATGGTTCATCGTATCCTACGGCTTTGGAATCTTACTAGCAGAGCCATTGAATAAAATTCAAATTGGCGGATTCAAACTTGGATTTTGGTTTGCTCAGCAGGGTGCCATTTATGTATTCATTGCTCTTATATTCATCTACGTGTGGAAGATGAACAAGTTGGACAAGGAATATGAAGTCGATGAAGAATAAATCTTGTAATACCTCAATCTGAAATACCAATGAATGTACAGCTGTGGACTTTTGTTATTGTAGGAATCACCTTTGCTTTATATATTGGAGTTGCCATATGGGCAAGAGCAGGTTCAACTTCTGAATTTTATGTAGCAGGAGGTGGTGTCCATCCGGTTTTAAACGGAATGGCAACTGCTGCTGATTGGATGTCGGCCGCCTCTTTTATTTCAATGGCCGGACTGATATCCTTCATGGGTCATGATGGAGCTCAATATTTGCTCGGTTGGACCGGAGGTTATGTACTTCTGGCACTATTGCTGGCACCTTACCTTCGGAAATTTGGAAAGTTTACAGTTCCTGACTTCATTGGTGATCGCTATTATTCCCAGACCGCTAGAATTGTTGCTGTGATCTGTGCCATCTTTGTTTCCTTCACCTATGTGGTCGGACAGATGAAAGGAGTGGGAATTGCATTTTCCAGATTTCTGGAAGTAGAATTTTCTACAGGGGTGTTGATCGGAGTAGGAATTGTATTTTTCTATGCTGTCCTTGGAGGAATGAAAGGAATCACCTATACACAAGTGGCTCAATATTGTGTTTTAATTTTTGCCTTTCTTGTACCTGCCATATTCTTATCGGTAATTATGACCGGCAATCCTATTCCACAGATTGGTATGGGAGGAACATTAGAAGATGGCTCTACATTACTAACCAAACTCGACCAATTGCATACCGATCTAGGGTTTAAGGAATATACAATTGCAGATAAACCCATGATTGATCTGTTTTTTGTTACAGCAGCCTTGATGTTGGGGACTGCCGGCCTTCCTCATGTTATCGTAAGGTTCTTTACAGTACCCAGGGTATCAGATGCCCGTAGATCTGCAGGATGGGCTTTGGTATTTATTGCAATTTTATACACGACGGCTCCTGCTATTGCAGTATTTGCCAGAACTAATTTGATTAATACCGTCAATAACCAGGAATACACATCTTTACCTTCCTGGTTCAACAACTGGGAAACTACCGGTCTTTTAGCATTTGATGATAAAAATAGAGATGGGAAAATCCAATATTATAATGACGGAAACCCACAGTTTGTTTCTCAAGTAGCAGAGCCAAATGGATGGGCCGGTAATGAATTGACCATTGATCGGGATATCATAGTGCTTGCTAATCCTGAGATTGCCCAATTACCCGCATGGGTAATTGCTCTTGTTGTTGCAGGTGGCCTGGCAGCCGCACTTTCTACAGCTGCTGGATTGATGCTAGTGATCTCGACTTCCATTTCCCATGATATTTTAAAGAAATGGCTTAAGCCTGATATTTCAGAAAAGGGAGAACTAAGAGCTGCGAGAATTGCCATTGGTGTTGCAGTATTGATAGCAGGGTATGCAGGTATGAATCCACCGGATTATGTAGCAGCCATTGTTGCATTTGCTTTTGGGCTTGCAGCAGCCTCATTCTTTCCAGCAATTATTCTTGGAATCTTTTATAAAAAGATGAATATGCAGGGAGCTGTATCCGGAATGATAGTAGGAATAATATTTACTGCCGCGTATATCATTTATTTCAAGTTTGGTGGAGGGACACCTGATCAATACTGGTGGGGCATATCACCTGAAGGAATCGGAACCCTCGGCATGATCATCAATTTCATCGTGGCTCTTACTGTAAATAAATTTACTCCTGAACCTCCTGCTAATATTCAGGAAATAGTTGAAGATATAAGAATCCCCAGAGGTTCAGGAAGTGCTTCGGCACATTAGTGAATTGCAGTTGAATAGAAAGCCGTTTATTGACAATAATTCAGCCAGAAATTTCACTTTTAACCCGCCAAATTAAAACCATGAGGTTATTAATAAACTCAGAATTCCTACGGGTGCTTTCTAAGTTACGAAACATATTATTTTGGGCCTAAAAATTCATTTAAATTTACCCTCCGAAAGCCCATTTTTATTGAATTTATTGGCAGTTAAACAGGTAGTATAATATAGATGAAATATTTAAAATTCATTAGACTAGACCTACGATTTTTGTAGACATCAATATCAATTAATTGCAAAACAATTTCTTATGACCTACCGTCAATTATATTCCGAAAGTACATGTTTAAAAGAAGCCTTCTGGATGAAAGAGGCTCGACGTATTTCATGGTTTAATTTGCCAGAATCTATTTTAACTCCGGTTGATCAATATAGAAACAATTGGTATGAAGGAGGAACTCTGAATACGTGTTACCTCGCTGTAGACCATCACGTAGAAAACGGGCGAGGAGACCAGATGGCTTTGATCTATGATTCACCGGTAACCGGACGAAAAGAGAAATACACCTACAGACAATTACAAGATGAAGTATCAATGCTTGCTGGTGTACTAAATGAAAGAGGAGTTGAGAAAGGCGATCGGGTAATCATCTACATGCCTATGATTCCTCAGGTAGTCTTCGCGATGTTGGCATGTGCCAGGATAGGAGCGGTTCATTCTGTGGTATTTGGAGGATTCGCTCCTCATGAACTTGCCATTAGAATTGATGATGCCTCACCTAAAGCAATTCTTGCCGCCAGTTGTGGCAAAGAAGTCAGTAAAATTATCCCTTACAAGCCCATCCTTGACGCCGCACTTGTAGAAGCAAATCATAAAGTTGACTCAGTAATCATATATCAGAGAGAACTATTGAAGGCAGAATTGAAAGAAGGTAGAGATTACGATTGGGAAGAATTGCTTAAGACCTCAACCCCCGTTTCATGGGTTGAAGTAGATGCAACAGATCCCCTTTACATCCTTTATACCTCTGGCACTACCGGAACTCCCAAAGGCATCATAAGGGATAGTGGAGGACACGCAGTGGCCATGCACATGAGCATGGAATACATCTATGGCGTAAAGCCCGGAGATGTATTTTGGGCCGCATCTGATGTAGGTTGGGTTGTCGGACATTCATACATTGTTTATGCTCCCCTGATTTACGGTTGTACTACTATAGTTTTTGAAGGGAAACCAGTCAGGACACCCGATCCCGGAACATTTTGGAGGGTCATCGATGAATACAAAGTTGATGTACTCTTTACTGCTCCTACAGCGATCCGGGCCATCAAAAAAGAAGATCCGGAGGGTAAATTTAAAGAGCGACATGATACATCAAGCCTTAAAAAACTATTCCTCGCCGGTGAACGTACAGATGTTGCAACCTATGAATGGGCAACTTCATTACTTGAGGTGCCCGTAATTGATCACTGGTGGCAGACAGAATCCGGATGGCCCATGCTTGCCAATCCTACTGGCGTCGGAATGAAGAAAATCAAACCGGGATCTGCAGGACTTCCTGTCTTTGGCTATGACATACAGATAGTAGACCATGACGGAAACGAACTTCCTCCTAATACAGAAGGCATCGTAGTGGTTAGATTGCCGTTGCCTCCGGGAGTACTTCCCGACTTATGGAAAGATCCTCAAAGGTTTGAGTCTGCATATATGACACAATTCCCTGGATATTTTTCTTCAGGCGATGGAGGGTTTAAAGATGAAGATGGTTATGTGTACATAACCGGAAGAATCGATGACTTGATCAATGTTGCAGGACACCGGTTGTCTACCGCTGAGATGGAAGAGGTAGTTGCATCTCATCCTGAAATTGCAGAATGTGCTGTCGTCGGTATTGAAAATGAATTAAAAGGACAGATACCTGTAGGGTACGTAGTGTTAAAGGCAGGCAGCAATATCCCATTTGATTTAATCGAGAAAGATCTGATCCATATGGTCAGAGAGCGAATCGGACCAGTAGCCTCATTTAAAACTGTAATCAGGGTTGAAAGACTTCCGAAAACAAGATCAGGAAAGATCTTAAGGAATATCATTCGGTCTATTGCAGATGGTAAACCTTTTACAACTCCATCAACGATTGAGGATATTTCAGTATTGAATGAGTTAAAGCAAGTGATGACAATGATGGAAGTATGATAAACGAGTAAATAGAAAATTTTCTCACTTAAATACCATATTTATTGGTGGGTGAATGGTGTGCTATAATTAAATATCATTGTTCTATAAGAACATTTGACTCATCATTGATTTGTATCACACAATATAAATTAAGGCTACAGCGATTACATAGCTTCTAAAAATGAAATGTAGAGTTTAATCCCTTCCTCAAGTGAAGTTGAAGGTTGATATCCCAGGAGTTCCTGAGCCTTACTGATTTCAGCATAGGTAATTGGAACGTCTCCTTTTTGAACAGGCTGGTAATCTATCATTGCTTTTTTCCCAATGTTTACCTCCAATAATCTTATCATTTCCATTACAGACTTTGTGGTAGTATTTCCAAGATTAAAGGCCTCAAATCCTTTCTTTTCATATTGCAATGAAAGTAATATTCCGTTGACGATATCATCCACATAAGTAAAATCCCTCTGATATTGCCCATCGCCATAGAGCGGTATCGGAATATCATTCATTATGTTGAACGCAAATTTTCCGATCGCGAGATCAGGTCGAGCATACTTTCCATAAACGGAAAAGAAACGGAGAGCAATAAAAGTATTCCTATCTTCTTGCGCGTAAGCCTTTCCCATCTCTTCACACTTAATTTTACTCTCTGCATAAGGGCTGATGGGCATAAACTCTGATTCTTCTGTCCAGGGAACATTTTTATTGATACCATATATGCTACTTGAAGAAGCATAGATGATCTTACTAATACCTTTAGCATTCGCAATATCAAGAACCGTGCGCATACTTTCAGTATTAATACGACTCGTCATTTCAGGAAATTGAATAGAGAATCTTACACCCGGCCTGGCAGCCAAATGAATGATGGCATCATAAGTGTCATTTAATGCCTCCATACAGGCCGCTCTATCCAGAAGGTCTAATTCTAAAAATTTATAATTGTTATGATTTTGATGCAGCAGACTGTTTTTCACCTTGATGTCCCTGGAATAGTAATCATCCATATTATCAATGGAGGTGACCTGGAATCCTTCCGAAAGTAATCTGGCAATAAGGTTTGTTGCTATAAACCCTGCTCCACCTGTAACCAAAATTGACTGCATCATGCAAAATTAAAAAAGCCTTAGACCTCTAATAAACTTTCGCTGATTGAAGTAAATCCATTGATGTCTTTCTTTAATCAACAGGAAGGTATAAACAAGGTTATTGATGCTTCCGGGATTCAATTTAAAAAGGTTGATCTGATGATTTATATCAGCTCATTTATAATCAAACTTTCATTAACTTAAAAAATATTCATCATTTCCATTAAAATTCATCATATGAGAAATGTATCCTTTTCTTGTTTTGCTTTATTTGGATTCGTTCTCCTTAGTCTATCGAGTCCCTTTGTGGTTTATGGCCAGGAATGTGACGGAGCAGAATTGTTCACACACGAAAATTTCCTCTACGGTCGATTTGAAGTTTCTATGCAATCGGCACCAGGTAGTGGCATCGTTTCTTCATTCTTTCTTTACAACAAAGATGTAGGATGTAATTTCCCGCAGGAAAA
>JABDLO010000204.1 GCA_013002995.1 Saprospiraceae bacterium
ATTATTATTCAATTGCCAGGCAATGTGGTGCTTTGCATGTCCCGGAGTATGTAGTGCAATAAAGGTTTTATCACCAATTACCACTTCTTCTTCATGGCTACAGACCTTTAATTTATCGGCAGGAATGGGTTTCATTGCTCCCCATAAGGTATCCATTTCATCCCCATAGATCCTGGTAGCAGATTGTACGAGTTTAGAGGGGTCACTCATGTGCCTGAATCCAAATGGATGTAAATATAAGGTAGCCCCTTTTTCAGCCAATGCCCATGAAGCACCGGCGTGATCAAAATGAATGTGGCTTAAGAGGACGTGTTGGATGTCTTCTAATTTGTATCCCACTCTGTTGACCTCTGAAACCAAATTGGAAAAAGTTGAATACGGTCCGGTTTCAATCAGCACCGGCCCTGCCGTTGTTTCAACAAGGAAGGCAGCAATAACATGTGGTAAACCTTTAAATTGCAGGTCTAAGATGTGAATCATATTCTTTCATTCTTCTTCAACGTGCAATTTAAATATAGCTGTTTGAAGTTTTTAATTCAATCCAAAATCTTTCGCTTGTTGTTTGAAGTATTTATTTCAAACCGATATTAATCCGCTGTTTGAAGTATTTACTTCAAACCAATATTTATTGCTGTGTTGCCTTCCTAAGTTAATGCCGCCAACGACGTCTTAAACTTCACCTCATTCATCAATGTCTTCTGAACCGGACATCGGTCAGAAATCTGTTTAAGCCTATCCAATTGTTTTTCTGTAAGGTCACCGATGAGCTTCAATTCTTTTTTTATGATATGGACATAACCCTCTTCAGATTTACAATCCGTGCAATCTTTGGCGTGAATCCGCTCTTGAGAAAGATGAACGTGCACTTCCTGAAGGTCCCATTTTTTCCTTTCTGCATACATCCTGAGGGTCATTCCGACGCATGCCCCGACAGCTGATAAAAGAAGGTCATATGGATTAGGCCCCAGATTTCCACCACCTAAGTTTACCGGTTCATCTGCAATGATGGTATGGTTGCCTGATATTATTTCTGTTCTGTATAACTCTCCGCTTGTCTTTACAATGACTTGTGACATATTCTTTGTTTTGCTGTATGCAAATAAACAATTCTCTTTCCATAACAATTGTAGTGTAGATCACAATTGGGGTAGGTAATTTGCCGGAATGGATTACTGATTGATATCGTTTTGATGAAGTCCTATATACCGTTTTACTCAAATACTTTGTCTAGAAAAATAGTTAATCCGCTTAAGGTATGTGAAGCTACCTCATCTTCTTTAACATAGGTGCGAATGCGCTTATAGCTGCCTTGTTCAAGTACAAAGACTTCCACAGTCTGATTCCGTGGTTCAGCGATCCAATATTCACCGACTCCTGATTCCTCATAAAGGTCAAATTTATCCTGCAAGTCTTTCTTAGTGGTGTTAGGAGATAGAATTTCAATGATCCAATCAGGTGCACCAAAACATCCTCTTTCCTTAATCTTTTCAGGATCACAAATAACTACTATATCGGGTTGTACCACCCGGTCTGAATCCATATAGTCTTTATCCTTGACTGGCAGAATCACATCGAAAGGAGCTGAGAATATCTTACATGATTTTTTATTTAATCCTTTCTTGATTTGAAAAAAAAGATTGCCCGAAATCTCCTGATGACGGGCTGATGGGCCCGGACTCATTCTGAATATCTTCCCCTTGATGATTTCCACCATTTCATCGAATGTGAATTGTAGATAATCCCGGTAAGTATAATGCTTACCATAAGATGCTTCAGGGTCCTTAATTTTGAGCCTTTTAGTCATACATTCTTAAAAATAAGAAGATTCTTTTCTTAAGTCAAGTATGTAACACCTTTTAGCCTTTAGCCTTTAGCCTTTAGCCTTTAGCCTTTAGCCAAATTACACAATTACACAAACCAAATCATCGTATTGATTAACATCTCAACAATTCAATCCTTCAAATACATACATCTTTATTCATAAATAATATTTTTAGATTTTTGAAGTATTTAATTCAAACAAATATCAACCTCGAAGCATTGAAATGAGAAGATTTTAATTCAGAAATAATAATTTTACTTCTTATAAATACAACCACCATGTCCCAAATAAAAGAATTCAACGATTACCGCCAGAAGATGAATGACCGCATTATGGCTCAGGATAATAAAGTATTAAAGCGATTTTTCAGTCTGGATCATCAGACCTATAGTGATGGTGCCCTGGATGTGAAGACCAAGGAATTGCTAGGTCTTGTTGCTTCTATGGTATTGCGATGTGACGACTGTATAAAGTACCACCTGGGCACTTGTTACGAGCTTGGAGTGACTACTGATGAAGTATTTGAGGTATTCTCTGTAGCTAATCTTGTCGGAGGATCCATCTGTATCCCGCATACCAGGAGGGCGGTAGAATATTGGGATGAGCTATCGGCTTCTGAATAACCGAAGATAAGCCTTCAATAATTTCCATATATCTCCTCCAGGCACACCGGATGGGAGGGCTTCTTTATTTATCTTCACCGGTATGGTAGTGATGGCAATACCTGCTTTTTCAACATCTTGAATCCATTCCACCTCGAATAAAAAGCCATTTTCTTTCCCCTCTTGAATCAAATTGGCAACCTGGCAATTCAATCCTTTTAACCCGGCCTGGGTATCCGGATGCTTCATTCCCATCAATAGACTGTTCATCCAGATCAATCCTTTAGAGATGATCCTACGCTTCAAAGGAAGAGAACGGAAATAATCAGCTCCTCGATCAGGTAAGACAACCTCTGCATTATCTGATAATCTTTTAATCATATCATTGATAGCATCCATCCCATAAGGAAGATCATCATCAGTATATACTATGAGTTCGCCGGAAGAAACCTCGATTCCTTTCCTGATGGTATAACCCTTACCTTGATTGTCCTTATACTCAATAATCTTTACTTCGTTAATATGTGTAAGATCAGAGACCTTCTCAAGAAGGATTTTTTCATCCTTATGAAGTCTCTTACCTCCGTCGTTTACTATGATCAGGTTATAAATATGAGTAGTATCCAAACCATTGCTGAGTGCTTGAGCAAGATTGCTGGCCCAGTTATTTGCGGGCCGATATACCGGTATGATGATATCTACTTCAGCCATACATCAATTCCATTGAAACAAAATCAGCCATATGCTTGCCTTGTCTGGTTAATGTAAACCGACCATCCTTAAGAATCAACATACCTGAATCAATCAATTCCCGGGTTTTCTCTAAAAAGTGAATTCGATATTTCTCATCCAGTTCTTCAGGATTTATCCCCCATATCGTTCTTAATCTTACCAATACATGCTCATTATACCGATCAATTGCTGAAAGCTCTTCTCCTTCAGCTGGTAGTTGACCGGATTCAATGGCTTTAATGTATTTCATATTATTGGCAATATTCCACTGCCGCCTCTTCCCATTGTAAGAGTGGGCCGATGGTCCATATCCAATGTATGGCACTCCCTTCCAGTAACTGGTGTTGTGTACTGCGTGAAAACCTGGTTTAGCAAAATTAGAGATCTCATAATGCTCAAACCCTTCTTCCTCCAGGGTATCCATCAACACATCAAATTGACTGATTGCCTTTTCCTGATCCAGAGGGGCTGATTTCCCTTTCCTTATAAAATGTTCAAGAGCAGTGCCTTCTTCTACAGTCAGGCAATAAGAAGAAATGTGCTTGATGTTATAATCGAGTGCCCGCTGAATATTGGACCGCCACATTTCATCTGATGTGGTCGGGCTCCCGTATATCAGATCGATTGTCAGATTATCAAAACCATGATCTCTTGCTAAATCAATGGCTTTCAAGGCCTGGCCGGAGTCGTGTGCCCGATTCATCCATTGTAAGTCCTCCTCATAAAATGACTGAATACCAATACTCAACCTGTTGATTCCTGCTGTTTTCCAGGCTTCAAGTCGCTCTGGGAATATATCATCGGGATTGGCTTCCAGTGTTATCTCAATATCCTCGTTCCATTGATAACGATTCCGCAATCCCTCGAAAATCAAGCTTAACTCATCGGCTGTAAGTATGGAAGGGGTACCTCCTCCAAGATAGATGGAACTGCAATCTTTCGATACCTCAAAGTCATTGATCTCCACTTCCTTTACGATGGCCTCCATCATCCTTTTCCTGTACTTCAGGGAAGTCGAAAAGTGGAAATTGCAATAATGGCATGCCTGCTTACAGAAAGGAATATGGATGTAAATACCACTCAATGCTCTTGAACCGTTACCTTTGAATCAATCAATATCATGAAGTCATTTAATATCATATGTTAAAATTAATTATTTGTGCTTGATTCTCAAGATGAAGCTCTTTTTGAGATTCATAGCAAAAGCTATGGATCGAGAAAAAGCTGACATATTGAGAGTCGATGACACGTTATTAAATTAATAAGATGATAATAAATGACTTCAATAAAGGTAATCTTTGATTTAAGATCTCACGTGGCTTTAGGTTCATTCTTCCATAAAATGATGATTTACTTCAGATCCCTGATGGGATGTGCTGCCCTTTGCATGATTGCCTTTAGTAACCTCACGAGTCAAACCTATAAAGTAGATTATCATATAAATGAACCAGCAGGCCTTGACCTGCTTGATCTACTTCCAGAATTGCCGGTAGAAATAGATTCTGCTGTTGCCACAGATCTAGAAGATACCTTAGTTGTTATGGTTCAGGATCTAGGCTACCTAACCAGTAGTATAGACAGCTTGATATTAAGAGATTCAACGTTCCATTTCTATCTCTATCTGGGTGAAACCTATACCTTAGAAGATCTATACATTCCACCTTCTGACAATGCCATTCTGCAAGGTAGTGGCATCATTCCCGGTTTTATGAAGAACCAGGTGCTCAGCCAGGAAGCATTTAACAGAATGAAGGCCAAGGTATTGGAACACCTGGCTGATCGTGGTTATCCATTTGCCGGGGTAAAGGTCGATAGCATCCGATTAACTGATCGTAGGCTATCGTCAAGATTAGTCATTGAAAAGAACAGTCTCATTACCTATGATACCATCCTGATCACAGGAGATGGCCGTGTCAATAAAAGCTTCCTGCATAAATATTTACGTATCCGACAAGGTGAGCCCTATCGCCAGTCAGATATCTTGAACATCAGGGATCGCATCAATGATCTTTCATTTTTGCAATTTAAAGCGGATCCTAAGATTTCTTTTGTCAATGATAAGGCAGCATTTGATCTTCCATTGGTCAATCGTAATGCTTCGAGATTTGACTTCATCATAGGGGTCCTTCCACGGATTGAAAATGGTGTGCGGCAATGGACGATAACCGGAGACTTTACAGGAGAATTTGTCAACAAACTGGGGAATGGAGAATCATTTTCCGCAAGGTATCAGCAACTCAGGCCTGAAACCCAGGAACTGGTCCTTGATCTCGATTATCCATTTATTTTTAATCTGCCATTCGGGGTAGACGGGCATTTTGAGTTATTCAGAAATACCACAGAATTCCTTGATATAAAAGCCGGACTGGGGATCAACTATAACATTTCACGTAAAGACTATTTGAATTTTGGGTGGAGTTTCTCCTCTTCCCGGTTGATAGAAGTTGATACCACGGCATTGCTTCAATCCAGGAAACTTCCACAGCAACTGGATGTAGATGTAACCAGTGGACGTGTTGCATTTACCATGAATCGGTTCAACCGGCTTTATAATCCATTTGAAGGTGCACGATTAAAAATTGATGTGCAGGCAGGTCAGAAAAAGATCATTCCCAACCTCACGATAACTTCACTTGAATCGGGGGAATTCACATTTGCAGAAGCATACGATTCTTTACAATTAAATACTTTCCAGGCACAGATCGCCCTCGAACTGGATTACTTCATCAATGTCCGCGACTGGTCCACCATAAGACTGGCCAATCGATCCTCGTATAAATACAATCAGCGACGGTTATTTACCAATGAGTACTACAGGATAGGCGGTAATAAATTGCTAAGGGGATTTAATGAGCAAAGCATCTTTACCCCTCTTTACAGCGTATTCACAACAGAATTCAGGGTGCTCCTTGATGAGTTTTCATACATATCATTGCCTTTCATTGATTATGCCTTTTTAAGGTTGGATGATGGAACCAATATTGAGTGGGATCAAGCCATAGGTGTAGGCATTGGTCTCAACTTTGCCACCAAGGCTGGAATTTTCAATATCGCATTTGCAGCTGGAAATGAAGATAGAAATGGGATCAACTTCGGTAATACCAAGATCCACTTTGGGTATGTTAATTTGTTCTGATGGTAGAATAAAGGATAGAACGCTGATTAGGCAGATTTTTTTGATTTTCGCGAATGTTAATCTATTCAGAATTAGTATGATTTGTATAACTAAATCTACAATCGTAAATCGTAAATCGTAAATCGTAAATCGTAAATCGTAAATCGTAAATCGTAAATCGTAAATCGTAAATTACACCCTTACTTCTTAATAATCAAAGTAATCCCATCCCGGATCGGTAACATCACCTTATCCACCCTTTCATCTTCCTTGATTTTCTTATTAAATGCATCCATGACGGTGGTATCATTATCTTTCTTTGAAGCAGTAACCTTACCACTCCAGAGCACATTGTCCACCATGATGAGGCCTCCCGGATTTACTTTATCAATGATCAAGTCGTAGTAATAAGAATAATCTTTTTTGCCAGCATCAATGAGAACCAGGTCAAAGGGGCCGTCCAGTTCCGGTACTATTTTCCTGGCATCTCCCCATACCTGTTTAACCTGATCAGTAATACCAGCTTTCACAAAAAACTTATCAGAAATATGTTTTAACTCTACATTGGATTCAATGGTTGTAATTGTGCCTCCCTCTTTTAATCCTGATGCCAGGCATATAGTTGAGTAACCCGTAAAAGTACCGATCTCCAGAACATGAGCTGGCTTTACCATTTTTGAAATCAAAGAAAACAACTGACCTTGAAGGGGACCCGAAATCATCTGAGGGGCCAATGTCTTCAGATTGGTCTCTCGTTCCAATTCTTTAAGCACTTCATCGATGTCACTGCTGTGATCCAGGCAATAAGCTGCCAATCTTTTTAAGGAAAAATTCATGATTTCTGATAGCGGTGTTTCATGAGCGGATAAATAATAATGGATGCAATGATAATAAAACTCCCCAGATAAAATCCTGCAGATAATTCCTTCTGTTCGTTCAGGATAAAAACAGCCAGGATGATGCCATATATCGGTTCCAGGTTGAATACCAGGTTGATGGCAAATGCGCTGATATACCTCAACGCCTTGAGAGAAAGGACATATGCCAGCGTAGTACATAATAATGACATGATCAATAAATAAATCCAGTCTATTTGCCTCGGAGGTAAAAAAGCGATGTCGTCTCCATACATAAAGAGAAAAGGAAGCAATAAGGTGATAAAAATGGTGGCGCTGAACATTTCGATAAAAGAGATGGTGTATTGATCACTGCCTTCAATGTGGATCTTATTCAATATTGCAAAGACCGCAATTAACAATGCAGAGATTAATCCTACAGCGATCCCAAGATGCATGGATGCATCTGTACCTGCTACAACCATCCACATTCCCGGAATGATGATCATTGCCAGGGAAAGATCCAGTTTATTAAAGGGTTTCTTAGTGATGATCGGTTCCAGAATGGCTGTAAACAAAGCTGTTGTTGAAAAACAGATCAATGCCACTGACGCATTGGCCAGTTTAATACTGCCATAAAATGTAATCCAATGCAAAGCAATCAGGACTCCAATTCCTCCATAGATCTTGATCAGTCTCGGTGAAAGTCCAATCAGCGTTTTTCCCATTTTAATGAGGAAGAATAGACTGATGGATGTGATCAGGACACGCCACCAGACGATCATGACTGCAGACAAAGCTATTACATCACCAAGTATGGCGGTTAATCCATACAGCAGGACTGCCAGATGAATCTGACCATATGCTTTTAGAGTCTGGTTGCTCATTGTGGGAAGTTACTCAACTAAAATTATTATCGGATAATAGCATTTGATTTTTTATTAGTTGACAATTATCCATTTCTATTTTAAATTGTTAGATAGAAAATCTATTTTTGAAGCATAATAGGATTCAGATGATTAAGATAGGTGATAAAGCTCCTAATTTCACATTAAGAGACACAGAAAAGACTGAACATAGTCTTTCTGATTATACAGGCAGGAATGTTGTCTTGCTATTTTTTCCACTCGCATTCACAGGTGTATGTACCGATGAGTTGTGCCAGATCAGAGACGAAAAGTCAATATACGAAGGTCTGGATGCTCAAGTATTAGCCACTTCAGTTGATTCATTATTTACACTTGGTAAGTTCAAGGAAGAACAGGGATATAATTTTCCTCTGCTTTCTGACTGGAATAAAGAAACAGCCAGGGCTTATGATGCATTGTATGAAGAATTCGTACTCGGCATGAAAGGTGTAGCTAAAAGATCTGCCTTTGTTATTGACAAGGAAGGATACGTCAGATACGCTGAAGTACTTGAGAATGCTGGTGAACTCCCGGATTTTAACAAAATTAAAGAAACTTTAGAGCGACTTTAATAGTTACTTACAACGATTTAACAAAGGATCATGGGTAATAATACAGAACTATCTTCAAGCGAATTAGCAGAATTACTTCAGGCTGAAGTAACTACAACTACCACTAATTCTAAGTTGGTGGTCTTCAATGATGACTTCAATACATTTGACTGGGTGATTCAATGTTTCATGCAAGTATGCAATCACACATATGAACAGGCCGAGCAATTATCATTGATCGTTCACTTTAAGGGTAAGGCTACGGTTAAGACGGCAGCATTCGATGTGTTGAAACCAATGAAAGATTCCCTTGTAGAGCGTGGACTCTCTGCCGTAATTGAATCGCTTGTTGAAGAGTAATTTACATTGTCCTCTTCCACCAGAATTACTGTTTTAGATTATCGGGATCCAAAATTCCCCCACCATTCACATACACATGAAAGCGGCATCATTGCCATAGGAGGAAGGATCACTTCTGATACCCTTCTTGATGCTTACGCCAAAGGTATCTTTCCCTGGTATAGTGATGACCTCCCTTTATGGTGGAATCCCGATCCAAGATTTGTTTTATTCCCTTCTGAGTTGAAAGTCTCAAAAAGCATGAGGCCATATTTCAACCAGCAAAAATTCAAAGTCACCTACAATCAGAGCTTTTCAGAGGTAATCCATCAATGTGGAAAACTACCTCGCAAAGGGCAGGCTGGTACCTGGCTCAACCAGGATCTGATTGATGCATTTACAGATTTAAACTTCAGAGGCTATGCTCATTCTGTAGAGGTATGGAATAAAAAGGAGGAGCTCGTCGGAGGATTGTATGGTATGGCTCTGGGAAAGGTATTCTTTGGTGAGTCGATGTTTTCCATAGAGTCCAATGCTTCAAAGTTTGGGTTCATCACCCTAATCAATGATTTAGAATCAAGAGGGTTTGGACTTATTGATTGCCAGCAAGAGACTATGCATCTTGCAAGCCTGGGCGCAAGGAATGTATCGAGAGAAACTTTTATTAATGTATTAGCTGAAAATGAAGTGGTTAAACTCAAACAATTAGAGCTAACTTAGTTTTTAGTAAAAAACCACAACATATAGACTTTAATTCTTAGTAAGCCCTATTCTTTCGCTTCTTCATTTTATTCGCCTTATCATTCTTTATGAATTCTTCTTTGACCGGGTCCCAATGAAGGAGTTCGCCTAGTTCATAAGCGATATTAGCAATGTTGCATACTGTTGCTGTTCTATGTCCGATCTCTATATCACTGTTAGGCTGCTTCCTGGTTTTCATACTGGATATCCAGTCCTGGTAGTGATTTCCATAATCATCGTATCCACAATCTGTCACTTTCTCTGGTTCAGGATTCAAAATAGTTGATGGCATGGTCTCCAGGAATCCCCGGCTTACATCCATTACTCCATGTGAACCAATAAATCTTACAGCCCATCCTCTGCCAAAATCATGGTGGATCATTTCTATGCCATTTTCATAGTACATCCTTAATCCTCGCTTGGCATTCCTATCCTTAGGAGGAACAT
>JABDLO010000297.1 GCA_013002995.1 Saprospiraceae bacterium
CAATACTACTTATCGGAAACGGTATGCATACAGTGGAAGAGTCAACATTGGATATGCCAATAATAAGATTGAAAACTCATCTAATGGCTTGATCAACAGCAATAAATCTTTCAGTATTAATATCAGCCATAACCAGGACCAAAAGGCGCATCCATACCGTACCATCGGTGGGTCGATTAATATACAGACCAATAATTACCAACAGCGTAATTTCAATGATGTCAATTCTCAATTGAATAACAGGTTAAACTCCAATTTCTATTTTAGGCATTCCATGCCCGGAACTCCATTCTCTTTCAGTGCAGGTCTTACGCATGATCAGAACAATCAAAACCGGCAAGTTAACATTACGCTGCCCGATATTAAATTGAATATGAATCAGATTTTTCCTTTTAAAAGAAATGGGGGAGGTCAGGAAAAGTGGTACGAAAAATTTTCTTTGAAGTATGATCTGGCTATGAAGAATGTGGTGAAAGCTACAGATACAACCTTGTTTACTATGGAGACGCTGGATAATATGCAGACCGGAGTCTCTCACGATGCGTCTACCAATGCCAGTTTTAACGTTCTTGATTATTTTAACTTCAGCACCAATGCCAGGTACCAGGAATTGTGGTATTTCACAACCAGGCAGATTGATTTTGATCCGACACCGGAAGTTGATACAATTATTCAGGTTGATCCTGAAGGAAGACAGATTACTACTTATGACACAACTTCATATGGATCCCAGATTGAAAACATAGAAAGAGGTTTCACTCCGGTGAGATTATTTAATGCGGGCTTTAATTTATCTACCCAGATCTTTGGTACTAAAAGATTTTCTAAGGGATGGTTGAGGGGAGTGAGGCATATCATGAAGCCTAGGATATCATTTAATTTTTCACCTGATTCCAGGTCCAGGTACCTTGAAATGGTGGACACTGATACGCGAGATGAATTTAATAATCCCCGGGAATATAACCCTTTTTCAGGAGGAGCGATTAGGGCTCCAAATCTTTCTGAAAGACAGATGGCGGTAAGATTTGATTTACAGAATGTCGTCGAAGGAAAGTACTACTCCAAGAAGGACAGTACAGAGAAAAAGTTCAAGATTCTGAATACTCTTAATTTTAGTTCTGGATATAATTTTGCTGCAGACTCCATTCATTGGGATGATTTAAGATTTACCGGGAATACCAAAATCCTTGGGATCACAGACTTGCGTTTCAATGGTACTTATACACCGTATGTTTATGATGGAAGTAGAAAAACGGCTACGACATTATGGGAAGACAGGGGGAAACTATTAGAATTTCGAAATTTTTCAACCACCCTGAGTACTAATATCAGATTTACAGAAATCAGAGACTTGATAAGAGGCAAGAAATCCAACCAGAGAAGATCCGGAGGCGGAAGCCAGGGAGGATTAGGCGGAAATAGAAATGAAGATAGAGGTAACAATAATCAAGAAAACCAAGAATCAATTCTTGACCTGCTTAACGGATTTTCTATCAATCACAGATATACACTAAATATCAGAAAGCAAAATGACGGCTCTAAAGAAATAGATGTAGGAGCTCATACCATCAGCATCAGGGGAAATATACCGCTCACTAAAAAATGGAATATGACGCTTGGGAATATCAGTTATGATATTAAAAATAAATCATTCGTTTATCCCACTTTAGGATTGTCCAGAGATCTACATTGCTGGAATATGACCTTTAATTGGTATCCAAGAAATGGTGTTTATAGCTTTTTTATTGGTGTAAAATCCAACACCCTCAGCTTCGTCAAGTATAATTATGGACAGACGAATGCAAATAACTTCTTTAGATAGAAATTCTAGTGTTTATTCCGTAAATTAGAACGACTTAGTAATAGACCAAAATATCTGAACACAATGTATTATCGCCTCGCGATATACTTCCTGATGATTAGCTTCTGTATTCCTTCACAAGCTCAATCATTTCATGACATCATTGATCAATCTGAAATCTTTACATGGAATACTTCCGCTTTTCTGAATGATGATCAATTAAGAAATGGACCGGTCGATATTCGGATTATGGGTTTTAGTCTAGAGTTAGAAGAATCTAATGTCATTGGATCTAATTATCGGTCTGTAAATAATCAAGGCGATGTCAAATATAAACTTCCATTCAATTTAAAGACTTTTACGGGTCACACTGAAGTAGGAGGAAAGGTGGCTCTGACTATTGGTGAGGGATTTATCTATGGAGTTATTGATCATTTTACTGATAGATATTTTATTGAGCCACTTATGATCTATGACAAGGATGCCGATATTGATGATTATATTATTTACAGTTCAAGTATATTAAATAATACAACTTCCAAAATCTGTGGTGCTAATAAACAACAAGATGCAGAAGAGATGCAGCCATACTTTCAAAGGTTATCGCAAGGGCTCTGCTACACGGTAGAATATGGCATATGTCATGATTATTCAATGATTGATAAGTATGGATCACAAGCGATGGCAGAGGCTTTTGCAATAGGAGTCACCAACGCTGCTATTACAAACTATGATGATGAGTTTACGGATGAAGTGGCTATCGAAATCACAGGTCAATACAGCATTACATGTATGGGATGTGAGCCATGGACCATTACTTCTGATCCCAATGATATCCTTGAAAACTTTTCTAATTGGGCATCACTACATTTGGATGGCAATCCGATCAATATTGATCATGATGTAGCATCCTTATGGACAGATATAGACCTGGATGGCAATGTAGTAGGAGTGGCATACCTGGGAGGAGCTTGTTTTAATACAAGGTATAATGTCCTTCAGGACTTTCAGGGTACGCCGGATGAAAAACGGGTGTTGCTTGCTCATGAAATAGGACATAATTTTAATGCTACTCATGATGCATCAGGATCAAATTATATCATGGCACCATCGATAACAGTTACCGATCAATGGTCCTCCAATAGCATCACAAGAATTGAGGCATTCTATAAAGATGCTTCATGCCTGCATATATGCCCCGGAATCACCCCTCAAGTGAATATGTTAAGAGCAGAAACACCTATTATGGAATCGGGAGTTCTCGATGAAGGCTGGTGTAATGGCTCTTATATTCCGCTTCAGGTAGGTGTAGAAATCTCACATATTCTTGATGATAGTGTGGTTATAGCAATTGAAATTGATCCGATGAGCACAGCATATCTGGACTATGACTACAGGCTATTGGAAGATACAATCAGATTTTATAACGGAGGAATACTTGAGAAAGATATACAGCTTGAGATCATGGATGATTTTGTTGCAGAAGACAATGAAACCATAATTTTGAACTTATCACATGTGAGCGGGAATGCAGTTATAGGAGTTGCAGGAATACACACCATCGTATTATATGATGTAGGTGATGATTTTTCTACAACTTGTTGTACCTCAACGTCACCGATCACCATAGGTAATCCTGAATATTATTTCAATGGAATTTTCTTCGGGACCCAGGACGCTAAATCAAGAACCTTATTAAGGTCAGAAGATCTGCAAGCTTCAGGCCTGACAAGCGGATACATTGACCAGCTCAGCTTCTATGTTGAACTAAAGAACAGTACCGGTGCTTATGAAAACTTTCGGATCGGTGTAAAACAAGTGAATCTTACTGAAATGAGTCACACCTGGTATAGCACGACTGAAGTCTATCATGGTGATGTTTCTACAGTAGAGGGCCAGTGGAATGACTTCCCCTTTTATCAGCCATTTTACTGGGATGGTAATTCTGATCTTTATATCGATTTTTGTTTTGACAACAGAGAAGCAGTGGGAAGGGATTTTATAATGGGTTGGGACCCCACCAATCAGGGATATGATTTGTTCTCATACCGGGCTGCTAATTATGCTGTCGGGTGCGATCTGAATACAGGTTCTTTCTTTTACAATCAGGACCGTAATCCCCAGGTGAGGTTGAGAAAGGCGGGAGCCCCAGTCTGGGAAACACAAGTTACCTCTAAGCATTTTACTGCTGTGAAGGCTGGAGAAACCAGTCACTTTTATTCTGAAAATGGTAAGATCATAGCTTC
>JABDLO010000319.1 GCA_013002995.1 Saprospiraceae bacterium
ACACGGGAGAAGGAGGAATTTCTCCCTATCATAATGCCCATAATGGTGATTTGATTTATCAGATTGGAACAGGATACTATGGTTCAAGAAGTAAGGATGGTAATTTTTCAGAGGATGAGTTCAAGAAAAGAACCTCTGCTGATAATGTCAAGATGATTGAAATCAAATTATCCCAAGGTGCAAAGCCGGGACGTGGTGGCATCCTTCCAGCTAAAAAAGTAACACCAGAAATTGCTGAGATCAGAAATATTGAAATGGGCAAAGATGTGATCTCGCCACCATATCATAAAGCTTTCAACACTCCTGTCGGCTTGCTTAAGTTTGTAAAAAAGTGTCGTGATTTGTCCGGAGGTAAGCCAGTAGGTTTTAAATTATGTATTGGGCACAAATATGAATTTCTCGCTATATGCAAAGCTATGGTGGAAACTGGAATTACTCCTGATTTCATTGCTGTAGATGGGGGAGAGGGAGGAACTGGTGCAGCACCACTGGAATTTTCTAATTCTGTTGGAATGCCTTATCGGGAAGGTCTGGCATTTGTCTATGATGCCCTGGTAGGATTTAATCTTAAGCGGGACGTCCAGTTGATAGCAGGAGGAAAAATTTTTACAGGATTTCACATATTCAGAGCATTTGCCCTTGGAGCAGATGCTTGTTATTCTGCCAGGGGTATGATGTTGTCGCTAGGCTGTATTCAGGCTTTGGAATGTAATAAAAATACATGCCCTGTAGGAGTAACCACACAAGATGAAAAGCTGGTCAAGGGTCTTGTTGTAGCTGACAAGAAAATACGTGTAGCCAATTTCCATAAGGATACGGTAGAAAGCTTTGTTGAATTAATGGCTGCAGCCGGGTTAAAGCATCAGGATCAAATCACAAGACAACATTTAAGTAGAAGGGGAGTCGATCAGCGATTCCAAACTTATGCAGAGCTTTATCCTTATGTGTCAGAAGGATGTCTACTCAATGCTGAAAGTGTACCTGAATCAATGAGAAGAGATATGGCCATCTCAACAGCAGATTCTTTTCTTCCCAGGTTTATGGAGACTTACATTGAAGAGGATTAGATTGTTTTAGAATGGATAGAATTAAAGTAAACCTTCTCTGATCAGGTCATGAATATGCAGAACACCACAATAGATTCCTTCATGATCAGTAACCAATAACTGTGAGATGCTGTGCTTTCGCATGACTTCAAGGGCTTTTATGGCTTTTTCATCAGAATGTATTGATTTAGGTTGAATGCTCATAATCTGACCAGCAGTTACTTTTTTAGGATTAGGGTTTTTGTTGAGCATCCTCCGCAGATCTCCGTCGGTGATTATTCCCAGGATTTTTAAATCTGAGTCAGTAACAGCTGCAACTCCCAGTCTTTTGCTGGTCATCTCAACTATTATGTCATTTAGAGGAGCATCAATACTGACTTTTGGTAATTCATTTTGAGATGATAAGTCGCTTACTCTTAATAATAATTTCTTACCCAGGTTGCCACCGGGATGCAGGGTAGCAAATTGCTCTCTCGTGAATCCGCGATAATCCAGTAATGCAACAGCTAGAGCATCTCCTAGTGCGAGTTGTGATGTTGTTGATGAGGTAGGTGCCAGATTATGAGGGTCTGCTTCTTCCTGTGTAGGAATATGAAGAGAAATATCAGCTTTTCGATCAAGGAAGGAATCCTTTACTCCTACTACAGCAATCGCGGGAACATCAATGCTGCGTATCATAGGTATTAAAGCCTTAATTTCTTCAGTTTCTCCACTTTTAGATAATATTATCACTACATCTTCAATATCAATTACTCCCAGATCGCCATGGGCGGCATCTGCAGCATGCATAAATACTGATGTAGTGCCAGTTGAATTGAAAGTTGCTACCATCTTTTGGCCGATGATTGCACTTTTTCCCATTCCTGTTACTATCACCTTACCTTGACTTTGATAAATAACTGTTACTGCTTCATAAAATGTATCGTTAATAGATGCTTCAAGATTACTTAAAGCCTGCATTTCCTGCTGTATTACAGACCTAGCCAGTTCTAATACATCTTCCTTGGATTTTACCGACATTATTTTATTTTTGTGCTCCCGTTGCAAAAATTGTACTTAAAGTACAGTTTAAGGGAAAAAATGCGTGACTTTTTATTTAAACAGACGTAGTAAACATAGGGATAAAATTACTTTGATGCTTGAAAGTTGTAAAGTGAATGGAAGAATCCCACATTTTAATCAATACATCATTCTTTTAGACTAAAAAATAGTATATTTATTAAGAGGTCTAAAGCAGATGAGATCCTGATTTTAAACCAATTGCATCAATTTCCTATTCATTATCGGGATACTCATATAATAAATTGATAAAATATACTACCTGAAGAGGTAGCTGAAACCTGATCATATGGTAAACACTACTATTGACTTAAAATCTGCACTCAAACAAAACTTTGGCTTTGATAACTTTAAATCCAATCAGGAGCAAATCATTGAATCTGTTCTTAATGGAAAGGACACCTTTGTAATAATGCCTACAGGCGGAGGGAAGTCTTTATGTTATCAATTGCCGGCAATCATTTTACCTGGAACAGCCATTATAATTTCACCATTGATTGCTCTGATGAAGAATCAGGTAGACTCTATCCGCAGTTATAGTGGAAAAGATGAGATTGCTCACTTTTTGAATTCATCTCTGAATAAAACACAGATGAATCAAGTGAAGGCTGATATCATGGCGGGTAAGACCAGAATGTTGTTTGTAGCACCTGAAACCCTAACGAAAGATGAAAATATAGCCTTTTTTAAAAAGGTGAATGTTTCATTTGTAGCTGTTGATGAAGCGCACTGTATTTCGGAGTGGGGACATGATTTCCGTCCTGAATATCGTCGCATTAGGTTGATGATCGATGCAATCGATAAGAATATTCCAATTGTAGCTTTAACAGCAACAGCAACTCCAAAGGTTCAGTCCGACATCGTGAAGAACCTGAATATGGATGATGTTAACAAATATGTTTCTTCATTTAACAGGGATAATCTTTATTATGAGATCCGACCTAAAGTAAATAAGGAAAATACTTTCATGAGCATTGTTAAGTTCATCAAGACAATGTCCGGAAAGACAGGGATCATTTATGTTCAAGCTAGAAAGACAACTGAGGAAATTGCCAAAGTACTTCAAGTGAATGGTATTAGTGCGGCTCCATATCATGCAGGACTTGATGCAAAGACCAGATCCAAGGTGCAGGATGACTTTCTTATGGAAGAAATTGATGTTATTGTTGCTACAATAGCATTCGGGATGGGGATAGACAAGCCAGATGTAAGATTTGTAATACATTATGATATCCCTAAGAGTATTGAAAACTATTACCAGGAGACAGGTCGGGGAGGAAGAGATGGGCTTGAAGGTAAATGCCTGGCGTTTTACTCATACAAAGATATTCTGAAATTGGAGAAGTTCCTTCGGGATAAACCTGTTTCAGAAAGGGAATTATCCGCTCAATTGATGGAAGAGATCATAGGGTATGCAGAAACATCTACTTGTAGAAGGCAGTTCTTACTTCATTATTTCGGGGAAGAATTCGCTGTTGAGAGATGCAACAAAATGTGTGACAATTGCAGGCATCCTAAAGAAACTATAGAGGTAACTGAAGAGATGAAGAAAGCAATAAAGGTCATTGATGCATTGAAAGAAAGACATACCATTAAACCATTGGTTGAGTTTACAGCAGGCAGGGCTACCAAGCAGATGAAGGATTACAGGTTTGATCGTCATGAGTATTTCGGAATAGGTAAAGAGCATGATGAATTATTCTGGCATTCAATATTCCGTCAAGCAATACTTCATGACTTCATTTATAAAGAAATTGAAGAATATGGAGTGTTGAAGGTATCTGAAAAAGGACATGCATTCCTTAAATCTCCATTTAGAGTTGATATTCCACTTAATAAAGACTTTACGGAAATTAATAGCGGTGATATAGTTACAACTGCATCTTCGCAGGGTGCAGCACTCGATGATACATTGATGGGGATATTAAAGGATTTAAGGAAGTCTGAGGCAAGGAAGAAAAACATTCAACCCTGGATTGTATTCTCTGAGCCATCACTTCAGGATATGGCTACATATTACCCGACAACTATGGAAGATATGCTCAAGATATCAGGGGTAAGCCAGGGTAAGGCAAATAGATATGGAAAGCCTTTCATTGAGTTGATCAAAGAATATGTAGAGGAGAATGATATAGAGAGGCCTGAAGATTTTGTAATGAAGCAGGTCGCTGATAAGTCCAAGGATAAAGTCACCATTATTCAGGCAATAGATCGTAAACTTCCGTTAGATCATATTACTGAGACATTGAAAATGGACATGGAAAAACTCTTGGAAGAGCTTAACATGATCGTTGATTCAGGCACCAGGTTGGACATCAACTATTACCTGGATGAAAATATGGACGAAGATGTGCTTGAGGAAGTCTACGATTACTTCAATGAGGCAGAATCTGACTCATCAATCGAGGCATTTAAAGAACTGGAAGAAGAAGACATCACAATGGAAGAGATTCAACTGGTTAGAATCAAATTTATCACTGAAATGGCCAATTAATTTATGAAGGAAATCCTAATTATTAATGGTCCTAACTTAAACCTGCTTGGTAAGAGAGAGATAGATTTTTATGGATCGATTTCATTTGAAGAGTACTATACCGTCCTGAAAGTAAACAATAGCCATACCAATTTATCATACTTTCAATCCAACCATGAAGGAGACTTGATTGATAAGATCCATGAAGTAGGATTTGATATTAATGGGATAGTTATTAATGCCGGGGCTTATACCCACACCTCAATTGCTATTCGTGATGCGATTAAAGCCATTCCGGCGCCTGTGGTTGAAGTACATATCTCCAATATTTACGAGCGTGAAAAATTCAGAAGGTATTCGTTTCTCGAGGACGTATGTAAAAAGATGTTTGTAGGAAAAGGACTTCCCGGATATCAGGAAGCCATAGACTTTTTGGTTACTGAGTATTAAATCAGTCTTCCCAGTTCCTCCAGCGTGCAGAATAGTAGAAGATGTGCAATAAGATCTTCTTATCGATTTCAGAAAGCTTCATGTTACGCCTTGCCATGACCCTTCCTGCTGTATCTAATGCTTTCTTGGATTGATAAGTCATAAATCCGCGGGCTCCTCCCCATGCGAACGATGGAACAAAATTTCGAGGATATCCACTTCCATATAAATTTGCTGAAACACCGATTACAGTTCCTGTATTGAACATGGTGTTGATGCCACATTTAGTATGATCTCCCATAATTAAACCACAGAATTGCAAGCCTGACTTTTGAAAACTCTCTGAAGCATAGTTCCAGACTTTGACTTGATCGTAATTATTCTTAAGATTGGATGAATTAGTATCCGCTCCTAAATTACACCATTCACCAAGTACAGAGTTTCCTAGATATCCTTCATGCCCTTTACTGCTATATGCTGTCAATATGCTGTTCTGTACTTCTCCTCCAACCTTGCAGTGCGGTCCCAGGGTCGTTGCTTCATATATTTTTGCGCCCATTTTCACCTGGCTGTGATCGCTCATGGCAAATGGTCCGCGGATGATGGCACCTTCCATAACTTTACAATTCTTGCCGATGTATATTGGACCTGTTGAAGCGTTTAGGGTGGCAAATTCAATTTCTGCCCCTTCTTCAATGAATACCTGGTCAAAATTTAAAACACGATTGGTATCAGATAGTGTAGTGGAGGTACGATCAAAAGTAATCAGATCGAAATCTTTTTTAATTTCCACCCCATTATTGATAAAAAGATCATATGGCCTGATGATCTGATTGACAATGTCTCCGTATTTTTTCACATCTATCCCTATCAATTCTTCGATGGGCTGATCTTCTGTAAGTAGTTGTAATTGATCATTATTAAGACGGGCAGCTATCAACTCATCATCTTCAATTAATGCTTCATTGGGTTGCAAGTTGTTGATCAATTGAACCAATTCATCATTAGGCAAGATGGTACTATTGATGATGATATTATCATCTTCTATTACAATAGGATATTTCTCTGATAAGAAGTCTTGAGTGATAAAACTGGCTTTGAGTCCCAGGCGTATCTCCCACTTTTCACGGATGGTAAGGATACCCACTCTGAGCTCGCAGATGGGCTTGGTATATGTAAGAGGCAATAACCCTTGCCAATTATCGTCGTCAAAAAGTATTAGACTTCTCATAATGATAAAAAAAAAGCCTCCCGAGGAGGCTTGATCTATTTCTTATTCAGCAGCTTTCTCGTTACGCTTAGCGAATTTCGCAAATTTCTTATTGAATTTGTCAATTCTACCAGCAGTATCAACAAACTTCATCTTACCGGTGAAGAATGGATGAGAAGCACTGGAAATTTCCAGCTTCACAAGAGGATATTCATTGCCATCTTCCCACTTGATGGTTTCCTTGGTCTGTACACAAGACTTAGTCAAGAAGGCATGATCACAAGAGAAATCCTTGAACACAACAAGCCTGTAATTATCTGGATGAATATCTTTTTTCATTTGTCTAAATTTAAGGAGTGCAAAGATAATACTTAATTGGTAAAAATCAAGTAAAATTTATCTGTTAGCATATTGATGCTCAGAAGTCAGCCAAGAATTGGTATCGTTAGAGTAATTTCAATCTCAATCAGTGGCTGCATTTATTTCTGGAATGGTTATCTTGAGGAATATATTTCGTTTCTGAATTGTCCATTATAAATTGATAAAAAGCCAACTAAAATGATTAAAACTTTAACCCTTGTTTTCACCTTATTATTCCTGACAATTGTAGAAAATCATGCAGATGCTCAATCATCTGATATTACGATCACAGATAATGATCTGAAAATTAATCAAATGCATTGGAGGAACATAGGACCCTTTAGGGGAGGGCGTGCCAATGCTATTAGTGGTGTAATGGGAGATAACCAGACTTATTATGCCGGGTATACAGGAGGAGGAGTCTGGAAGACTACTAATGGTGGGAGAAATTGGGACAATATATCAGATGGTTATTTTAAGACAAGCTCCATAGGAGACATCGCGGTGAGCCACGTGGATCCTAATGTGGTTTATGTAGGCACAGGAGAGCATGCAGTACGAGGAGTAATGACAACTTATGGAGATGGTGTGTATAAATCAGTGGATGGCGGCCATACATGGACCCATATGGGTCTGACCTATACCAGGCACATTTCAGACGTAATTATTGACCCCAGAAGTGATGATGTTATCTATGTCGCTGCTCAGGGTGCTGTGCATGGACCCACTGAGGATAGAGGTGTTTACAAAAGTATCGATGGAGGTAAAACATGGAACAAAGTATTATACGTAGATGAAGATACAGGAGTATCTAGTCTCGTCATGGATCCATCTAACCCACGTATCCTGTACGCAGCGACCTGGGATCACCGCAGGTTACCGTGGAAAATCATCAGTGGAGGTGAAGGTTCTTCAGTATATAAGTCGGTAGATTCCGGGGCAACCTGGACAGAAATAACACATGGATTACCTGATATGATGGGTAAAATAGGACTCAGTGTCTCTCCAGTCAATCCTCAGAGGGTATATGCCCTGGTAGAATCAGAAAAGGAAGTATCTGGTATGTATAGGTCTGATGATGGAGGTATGAAATGGACATTGATGTCCAATGATCAGAATATCACTGCAAGGTCCTGGTATTACATGGAAGTTTTTGCAGATCCTCAAAATGAGGAAGTTGTTTATGCGCTTAATGCTCCCTTGATGAAATCAATTGATGGAGGAAAGACTTTTACCAGTATGAGGGTCATACACGGTGATTGTCATGATCTTTGGATCAATCCTGACAACAGCAGCAACTTTGCTATGGCTGAAGACGGTGGAGCTACGATCACCTGGTCAGGTGGAGATACCTGGTCTGATCTCAATAATCAACCTACAGCTCAGTTTTATAGAATTACTGCTGATGAACAATATCCGTTCTGGGTATACAGTGGCCAACAAGATAATCTTTCAGTTGCAATTCCTACCAGAACCAAAACTTATGGGATACTCACAAGGCATTGGTACAATGGTCCGGGATGTGAAAGTGCAATGGTTGCAATGGATGATCCAAAGAATCCAAGGATACTGTATGGTGGTTGTTTCAATGGCAGGATCAGCCTGCTGGATAATAAGACCATGGAAACAAAAGATATCATGCCTTATCCCATAACCAATCTTGGATACGAGGCCAAAGACATGCCTTACAGATTTAACTGGAATGCTCCGTTGATCAATTCTCCACATGATCCTTCTATCATGTACTACGGAGGTAATGTAGTCTTTAAAACAACTGATGGTGGTATCAATTGGAACCCGATCAGTCCCGATCTCACACGCAATGATCCGGAAAAACAAGGACAGGGAGGAGGACCATTTACCAATGAGGGAGCAGGGGGTGAAAATTATAACACGATCTATTATATAGTGGAATCACCACATGAGCAAGGGGTGATTTACACAGGTTCTGATTGTGGTAAAGTATATCTCACAAAGGATGAGGGTAGGAATTGGGAGGATATTACTCCATCGGGAATGCCAGAGGTTATGATTCACTCTATGGAGGTAAGTCCTCATAATCCCGGGATCATCTATCTTGCCGGGACAAGATTCAAATTTAATGACTTTAACAATTATAGTTACAAATCAGAAGATTACGGCAAGACCTGGAGAAAAATCGGTGACGATATTCAGAAAGACGATTTTTTTAAAGTCATAAGAGAAGACAAGGTAGTTCCCGGTATTTTATATGCCGGCGGTGAAAGGGGATTTTATATTTCATTTGATGACGGAAAGCGATTTGATCAGTTTCAGTTGAATTTTCCAGTGGTTCCCATTACAGATTTAACAATCAGGGATAATGATCTGGCTGCTTCAACAGCCGGCAGGTCGTTTTGGGTATTGGATGATTTATCGCCGATTCAACAATCAATGGGCCAGTTGTCACTGGGAGCGATGAAACTATTCCAACCCAAGGCATATCATCGAGAGTTGAGTGGCCCACCATTTTACCTCATTACAGAACATGCTTACGGGGAGAACCCTCCCGTTGGAATCCAGATTGATTATTTCATTCCTGAAGTTGACGAGCGGTCATTAAAATTAGAGATCATAGATGCGAATGGTGAAGTTATCAGATCGTATGACGGTACAAAGGAAGAGATTGTTATGCCCATGCAAGGAGGTAGAGGAAATATCCCGGCTATAAATTCAGAAAAGCTACCTTATGCAGAAGGACTGAACAGGTTTGTATGGGATTTCAGGACACAAGGTCTTCTTAAAGTAAAGGAGACTTTTGTGTTGGGTGCAGATTATAGAGGTCATCAGGTCGCTCCTGGAATCTATAAGGCAAGAATGACCTGGGGTGATCAGGTATCGGAAGTAAATCTTGAATTGAAGGATCCAATAGGATTGGAAGTTTCTGATTCAGACTGGCAGAGACAGCAAAGATTGATGGAAATGATTGAAGAAGATCTGAATGAAATGCACAGGGCTTTGAATAATACGATTCGCATGAACCAAAGGATTGAAACCATTTCAGACCAAATCGATGATGAACCTGAAATGGAAGATCTGGATGAGTACGGAAATTCATTGAAAGAAAAGATATCAGAATGGCAGTCACGTGTTATCGAGCTCAGACAAAAGGGGTTTCAGGATGCCTTGAATTGGCCGGCAGGCATGAATGCTGAGTTCTTTTTATTGCGGTCTAATCTCGATACTTATGACCCGAGGGTTGCTAATGGATATCAGAAAAGATTTAACGATTTAGAATCTATGTGGGACAAGCACAAAGTAAAATATGATCAATTGATGGATGAAGAGGTACCGGCTTTTAATGAATTGTATAGATCTAAAAATCTACCTGCATTAAAAGTGCCTGACCATGATAGAAAAGAAGGTTGATATTTACCAGCCCGGAAAGAAAGCATCTTTGTGGTGATGTAACCGATGTGGTCCGTATTTAGGTATGATGATACTGATCACATCAAATCTCACTTCCCATTCATGCTTGATGAGTTCCATATATTGGGAAGCAGCATCTGCAATAAGTGCTTGTTTTTTAGGAGAAATACTTTCTTCAGGTTTCCCCCATTTATCAGTAGTTCTAGTCTTTACCTCAACAAAGGCTAATACCTCTCCATCATAAGCAATTATATCTATTTCTGCCTTCTGGAATCTCCAGTTGATTTCCAATACCTCATACTGTTGCGCTCTCAAATGATTTTGAGCAAGCTTTTCTCCTTTTACTCCAAGGTCGAGATGATCAGCCAATATATTAGTTGTTATTATAATGTGTTTAAGCGGAATATACCATACCTTTACATTCAATAAATATAAGGATTTCATATGATGGAGGATATGATAAGAGAATTTCCTCAGCAAGTAGAGGAAGCATTGAGCCTAACGAATACAGTTGAAATTCTTCCTCATCAACATCCTACTCGTAATGTCTTGATCTGTGGGATGGGAGGAAGTGGTATAGGAGGAGCATTTGTACGATCATTTTTCAGATTTGATGGTCATGTACCTATTGTGTGCAATAATTCGTATGACATTCCCAATTGGGTTGATGAGCATACAGTTGTTATCGCATCATCATACAGCGGAAACACTGAAGAAACTGTTGAAGCATGTCAGGCTGCACAACTGAAGAATGCACATGTAATTATATTGACTTCAGGTGGTAAGCTTGGAGCAATGGCTGAAAAGGAAAATCTCAGTCTTGTCAGGATCCCTTCTGGAAGTACTTCGCCAAGAACACGACTCGGATATTCTATTGTATTATTGACAAAAATATTGGTTGAATTGAATATTGTAAATGAGGCCATATTTGAAACTTTCCGGGCGGGTATGCAATTGATCAAATATGATCAGGACAGCATCATGGATCAAGCCCGATCTATTGCAAGAGCTCTATTTAATAAAACAACTGTTATATATTCTCCAGATCATCTAGAACCTTGTGCCATCAGATTGAGACAACAGATTAATGAAAATAGTAAAGCTTTATGCTGGCATCATGTGGTACCTGAAATGAATCATAATGAACTTGTAGGATGGAAAGAGCCGCGTAAGGATACTTCGATTATTTTATTCCGATCCAGAGGCGAACATAAACGAGTGGCACACCGTATGGATTTCCTGAAAAATAATATTGAAGGTTTTACCTCTGATTTAATTGAAATCTATGCCAAAGGCAATTCTATTATTGAACGATCGCTCTATCTTATTCACTTGAGTGATTGGGTAAGTTTGTTTTTAGCAAGAAGAAGAGGAGTAGACCCTGTCGAAATTAGAATCCTTGATCAATTAAAAAGAGAATTAGGAAATCTCTGATTACTCTTTTATCACTTTTACCACGCTGAATTTATCTCCGAAATTGAAGACAAAATTGTAAAGTCCTCGAGGATAATTGTTTCGAAACATCTCAAATGTTACAACATTATCTCCTTCATATAGGTGGACAGATGAAGTAGCTATGGTTCTTCCCATGTAATCAAATACCCTAAGAGTTGCAAACTTTTCATTATCAGAGTATAGCTTTACATTCACAACACTTGATGTAGGATTGGGATACGCTACTGCATTGAGATCTAACTCATCAATCTCAGGCCCGTTAGGAATATCTCCGTGCTTCATAGCTACAAAAACATTACTCTGCATGAGATCAATTTGAGTATTTCTCATTAATATATTATGGAAGGAAGTGTTCTTTATTTCTTCTTTTTGTTCTTCAGTTATTGAAGGATCATTTTCAAAATAAAATCTATCACCATCTCTGAGTAATCTAAATTGCCTTGCAACAATATTCATCATTGTTTCACCAAAAAGAGCATTGGGTCTTTTATTCTCTGCCAGCATACCTACCCAGGGGTCAACCATATCAATGCTTTCATAAACCGTACTTAAAACTGTAGCATCTTCAGCACTTTCAGTAAGGGCTTCAAAACTTCCGATTCTTGGAAGGCCTATATCTTCTCTTATATCATTAAAAGAACCAAGTCCTCGTTCTCTTCCTCTGTTTATATTTATTGCAGCCAGATCTAAACCACCTTGTCCTGGGGCACCAAATAGAAAATTCCTGACATCATCAATAACTCTGCAATCGAGATTCTGTTGTGTCTGTGTTCCCATACCCTTAAAGTATGGCTCAATACCATTGGCTAGTGTAATTAAATAAGGGTTAAAATAGGCATCTCTTAATGATACATTTCCTATCTGTAGTTCTTCACCCTTATTATCCATTCTGAGGATGGTCCCATTAATAAGGGTATGTCCCAATCTGAATGCTGCTGCTGAAAATACATTTGAGATAGAAGGATCCATTTGATCATTATACCCTTGATATTCGGGCAATCTTACCCCCATTGCTGGTAGCCATTCATTAAAGGCTATGTTCTGAAGGTAGGCAGTATTCATTTTTTTTGCTTCCTGATATATTTCTTCATCATCCCAGGAAGGATTTTCATTAGCCAGTTCTTCAGCTAATCTATTGTGTTCACGGACAAATAAGGTATGGAAAGCAATCAATAATGGATTTTCGTTGGCCCTGATGTCGCCTGCAACAAACCACTTCTTAAGTATTCTTGTATCATCAGCCATAAATGGTGATGATTCATCTATTGGACTATTAAACTCGCCGTCTATAGTGTTCCAGGGAAGTAAATTCCCTTCTGATACTTTCAGTTTTCCTTTATCACTGCGTAACCATTGAGCTCTCAATTCATCAGATCCATAAATACCTGATCCATCTATAAAGGCGGTTATAAGGTTTGCACTCCTTCTTGGATTGTCAGGACTTGTTCCGGTTCCTTCCAATGCAGCATTTCGCATCATAGGGATAATCTGACCCGGAGGAAACCATTGATCGTCATCTGGAACTGTAACATTATCTAAAAATTCAAAAGTAGAATTCTCAACGAGTGTGATGTCATGATCTATAAACTGCCCGAAAACCCAGGTGTAATCACTTAAGTTCATGAAATCAGGAATGAAGTCATCCTGGGCAAAAATCTTATTGCTTATGTATCTTGGATTGGGTCGGTTAAATTCTTCTCCGAGTTTAGGTGCATTAAATCCATCTGCAAAGTCCAACTTTGTCCAGTTAGCTATTGGAGTATGGGTGGCTCCTAATTCCGGGTTATTGGGATTGTTATTGAAGCCATCAATTGATCTATACTCTTGTCCTTGTGTCACTGTTAATGCACAAAACAATAATAGGGTTAAGACTATTTTCCGCTGCATATCTCTTTCCATCGGTTACGTTCACTGGGTTCTGAGAAAATCCATTCTCAGAGAAATCAAAGATATAGAATTAATGGCAGTAACAAACATAAAAGTTGATGATTTATGTCAATTTAATACACAAAAGATGCCTAATTCAGAGTGAGCCTCAATTAGAAATCCAGTTTATTACTGTATGATGGGTTAATTTTCTTGCTCTAAAGAGCTAAAAATTTTATCAATAAGCAAATATTAAATTATTTTTACATTTATAAAAATTTGAAATAGAATATTTTATAATTTAACATTTTTAAGATATTAGAAATACCGTAATTATTTATACTGTTAGAAGGTATAACTAATATTGGCAATATAGATGACTGTTTTTATGTGTCAATTAATATACATTATTTAATAATTTGCACATTTACAGACTGATTATAGTGTGTACAACCTGATTTATGGGGTAGACTTTTTTAGCTGTAGATAAGATAAAATGTGATGTAAAATCGTTAGCTTTTGATACCATTTGAACTAAGGGGTATCTTTACCTTACTTATGATTTCAGAATAATCTATTCCTGATCAAGACGATAATATACATATTGTTTTTTCTTGCTTTGAGTCATTCAGGATGGTCTCAAGGTAATGGGATAATAACTAAGTTGGTCAAATTGGACAGTTGCTTCATTTCGATTGACAGTATGATCATTGAGCCTTCGACGTTTACCATCACACCTTTTTTTGAACACACTCTTGTAGGAGGTGATTTGATATTGGAATGTGATAGTACCGGTTGGAAAGATGTAATGGTTGAAGTGTCTTACAGGGTATTATCGATTGATTTAACCTCACCCAGTTTTTTTCTTGATACCTCTCGCTTGGTCCAACGAGAACAAGCGGTTTACATCGGGTATGACTATAATCCTTATGTGGATCAAAATGCGAATCCTCTTTTCGGTTCATCAAATCTTAACTATAGTGGTAGTCTAAGCCGTGGTTTTAGTGTAGGAAATAGTCAGAGCCTTGTTCTTAATTCTAATCTAAATCTTCAATTGAACGGTGATCTGGGAAATGGTATACGAGTGGTGGCAGCAATCTCTGATGATAATATCCCCATTCAAGCTGAAGGTAATACACAGGTATTACAGGAGTTTGATAAGGTATTTATTAAAGTATCAAAAGATGAGACTGACATAATCGCTGGTGATTATGATCTTCAATCTCCGCAATCACACTTCCTCAATTATTATAAAAAACTCCAGGGATTAAGAGTTGATAATACACTACAATTGTCCGATGCATCCTCTGTTTCTTCACGAGCAAGTTTTGCCATATCAAGAGGTAAATTTGCGAGGCAGATATTAGAGGTGAGGGAAGGTAACCAAGGTCCTTACAAGCTCATCGGGAACAATGGTGAAAGATTCCTGATTGTCTTACAAGGGTCAGAAAAAGTATACTTTGACGGGGTGTTATTGTTAAGGGGGCTTGACAATGATTATGTCATAGATTATAACAATGCTGAGATCATCTTTACCCCCAGGAAATTGGTTACCAGGGAAGCAAGGATAATAATAGAATATGAATATACTGATCAGAACTATCTAAGGTCTTTATATGCCATCAATTCTCAATACAAGACTGAGCGATATGCTTTAAATTTCAATTTCTATAATGAACAGGACTCCAAGAATGCCACTGGCCAGATAGAACTTGATAGTATGGATGTGGGAATATTGACTGGTTCAGACGGGACTCCAGGGAGTTTATTGAGATCTGGAATTCGCTCTTTGGATAGGGTGGAGGTTACGGATAATACCATATTTTATTTATTGGAAGTTGACCCGGTTACTGGTGATACCATTCTTCAATATTCCAAAGAAATGATTGAAGGAGTTGTGACAGCTGTCTTTTCAGAAATTGGCCAGGGAGCAGGTGATTATATTATCGATAGTGAAGCCGGGGCCAATGGAAGAGTATATAAATATGTAGGTCGGGCCCAGGGAGCTTACTTACCGGTAATTCAATTGATAGCTCCGGAGAAACGACAGATGATGAGCCTGGGTACAGATGTGAAGTTATCATCAAAGTCTGTTCTGACAGGAGAAGTGTCCTTCTCTGATTTTGATAGCAATAGATTTTCTGATTTTGATAATTCAAGAAATCAGGGTTATGCCTACAAGATAGGGATAAGACATAATGCAAAATCATCCCCTTCCTCAAAATCTCCTAGATTATTAATAGATTATGAGCATTTAAATAATGACTTTCAGTTCCTAAATCCATATCGAAATGCGGAGTTTATCAGAGATTGGAATATCGGAAATCTTCCAAGAACTGCTGAGCACCTGGCCAATGCACAAGTCAATATAGGGAATGGAAATAATCTCAATTTAGGTTATAATTTTTCATTTTATGACAGAAAGGGTCAATACACTGGATTTAAGCATAAACCTTCCTTTATTCTTCAGGATTCAACTTATAATATTTTAGTTAGTACTGATCTATTGTTGTCAGAAGGAGCGATTGAGTCTACTACTTTTAATAGACCATTTATCGAGATGTCAAAGCGGTTTAATAAATTCAATAATTGGTCGGTGAGATTCAAATATCTTGCTGAGAATAATACAAGAAGATCTTCTCTTGATGATAAATTACTATCCAGCAGTTATGACTGGGATGAATATTATGTCTATTTGGATAGCCCTCAAGGAGAGCAATCAAGATTTAGTTTTTATGGAAAGAGAAGGGTAGACCGGCTCCCTAAAAATAACGAACTTGTAAGAGGGGCACGGATCAATGAAGCTGGAATTAACGGGGCATACAAAGGAAAACAGTCGGGAGTAGTATGGAATTTCAGTTACCGAAATTTCGTGGTTGATGATGCAGAACTTGTAAATGAAGTCAATACCTCTACTTTGCTAGGCAGAATAGATTATGATTTACGGGCATGGGATGGATTTCTTACACTTACGAGCAGTTATAATATAGGAAGTGGACAGGAGGCTAAGCGAGAATTTCAATTTGTCAAAGTAGAAAAGGGTGAAGGAAACTATGTTTACCTGGGTGACCTCAATGAAGATGGTGAAGATCAGATCAATGAATATGAAGTGGCGGTATTCAGTGATCAGGCAGATTTCATAAGAGTCAATGTAGTGAATAATGAATTTATCAGGACTGAAAATCAGGGAATAAATCAGTCATTAAGGCTTTCACCGGATCGGATATTAAGAAATAGATCTTCACGATGGGCAAAGTTTTTTTCGAAAATCACCACAAGCAGTATAATCAGAATCAACCAGAAAATCAGCTCTGCAGGAGGTGGTGGTATCTCATTTTTAAAATTTGATATCAGGGACACTTCGTTGGTGTCTTATAATTCTTTGACCAATCACACATTATTTTTCAATAGAGGAAATCCTAAATATGATTTGCAGGTAGGATATAGAGAGACCAGCAATCGCTTCGTCCAGATCACAGGATATGAAGACAGAAGGTTGAACGAATATTTCTTTAGAGCACGTGTTAATCCCAAGTCTTTCATCGATGTTATTACCGAAGTAGAAATCGGAAAAAGAGAAAATGATTCAGAGTTTTTCGATAACAAAGATCTTGATCTTGAATTTATACGATTGACTCCAACAATCAATTATCGACCTTCTTCAAGTTTAAGATTAAAGCTTGAATACGCATATGAACAGAAAGATCAATTGATCAATGACATGGAAGAAGCAAGATTTCATGAATTAACTGCTGAGGCTACCTGGAGGCAGGCTTCCAGAAGTAGCCTTGTAGGATCAGTAAGTCTGGTTGACATTACTTATGATGGGCTCATCAATACTCCGATTGCATATTCTATCTTAAATGGACTAAATAGGGGTAAAAACTACTTGTGGTCCATTGATGTAACAAGAAGGCTGGCCGGGAATGTAGACCTCAATCTTAATTACAATGGACGCATTACCGGTGATGCTCCTACAGTTCATGTCATGCGAGCTCAGGTCAGGGCCAATTTTTAAGTATTTATTTCAAGTTGGTGCCAGATCGATAATACATAATCGCTTGAGATATACTTCTTCCGATCATGAGTACCAGCAAAGCCATCCAGAGCCCATGATTTCCGTATTTCTCATACAGAAGAAAAAAGGTGGATAGATATAAAGCAAGAGCAATGTACATGCTATGCTTCATCGCTTTTACAGCCGTCAGCCCGATGAATATACCATCCCATATATAACTAGGGGAGGCCAATAATGGAAATATAACCATCCACATCAGGTATTTTTTTGAAGCTTCAATGATATCTTGCTGGTCGGTAAAGACATATAACAATGGCTCACCCACAACACCATAAATCAACGTATACATCAGAGCAAATCCCATTCCCCAGAAGAAACAGTACTTGATGGCTTTATTAAGCATTTTTGTATTCTCCTGTCCATGATATTTACCCACTATACTTTCAGAAGCATAAGCAAATCCATCGATTCCATACGACATCCAATTGAGAAATTGTAGCAATACCACATTCACAGCAAGAATAATTTCTCCTCCTTTACTGGATTGACTGTAGAAAAACCCAAATGCAAATGTTAATCCTACGGTTCGGATAAAAATATCCTTATTGATGTTCAGAAATCTAAGCATCGCCTGCCATTGAATCAAACTGGATAAAAGGATACCTTTCACGTAAGTTTGATACTTTTTCCATAAGAAGTAGATAGCCATTACCAGGGCTACATATTGAGCAATCACCGTTCCCCATGCCACTCCTTCGATTCCCATATCAAGCCCTCTTACCAGGTAGGCACTTAATATAATATTGACCAAATTAGAGATAACAGTCAGTGCTAAAG
>JABDLO010000361.1 GCA_013002995.1 Saprospiraceae bacterium
TCTCGGTGCTGAGCCATGGACGGAGTCTATAAGAAAACATATTGAAGGTGGTCTGGGAGTTGAAGCCACTAATATTTATGGCTTGAGTGAAATCATAGGACCTGGAGTATCCCAGGAGTCTTTGGAAGAAAAAGGAACAGGATCATATGTATGGGAAGACCATTTCTTTCCGGAAATTGTAGATAAGGAAACCGGTGAACCCCTTCCTTATGGAGAAGAAGGTGTCCTGGTATTCACCACACTCACTAAAGAAGCAATGCCATTGATCCGATACTGGACCAATGACATATGTAGCCTTCAATACGACCCCAATGGCAGCCGCACGCACATCAAGATGTCCTCAATAAAAGGCAGATCAGATGATATGCTTATCATCAGGGGTGTAAATGTCTTTCCTACCCAGGTTGAAGAGGTTCTAGATGAATTTACAGATTTTTCACCTACCTACCAGTTGATCATTGAACGTACCGATGCGCTTGATTCTGTGATGATAAAGATTGAAATCAGCCGTTCACTGGCAAAAGATATTAAAGATCTTTCACCAAAAACCAAAGAAGACATCCTCCGCAACTTGAAGCAACATCTCACTAAAAAGATAAAAGACAACATCGGAATATCTATGGAGGTGATCATTGTTAAAAACGGATCTATACCCAGGAGCCAGGGGGGAAAGCTTAAAAGAGTGGTTGATCTGAGGAATCTGGATTAGAATATCTTCTTGGAAATCCTGAAATCATTAAGTCTCTAGTTCTCCTAAATTATTCTCGCAATATTTCTTTTTTGAGAATCCAACTGCGAACCATGTCATACCTAAATCCATAGGAAGGCTTTCTTCCAATATTACACTGCTTGAGCGAGATACCACCTAATCGTGACTTAATGAAAAACAATTTTCTTTTAACAGTTCCGAAACAGATTATTTAAACTTCTTTTAAGAGAGGCCCTCTCATGCATCGTTTATGATTTTGCTACGTCTTTTAATTACATAGATTTATTCACCTAAAAAGAAGAACCATGCGAAACATTTACCTTTCTACCTTATTGATATTTTTATTTAGTTTTTCACTTCAGGCACAAAGAGAAGAAACCGTTTTGGGAAGTGGTGGCATAAAATTGACAGGCCTTTGGGGCGGAAGTGTCAATTCGATTTCAAGTTTTGACTCAAATTTCGAATTGAATAATGGAGGATTTTTCTTGTTTGAACTCAATCAGGATTTCCTGATCGGCTGGACTGGATATGGCTCAGAATTCACTACTGATAACGGAGTCAATGCAAAGATTACAAATCATGATCTATTATTAGGTTATACATTCAACAGTTATAAATCTTTACACCCAGTAGTCTATCTCCAAACGGGAGGAGGAAGGCTCAAGATTGAAAACGAAGCAAATGATAAAGTTATGGTAATCCAACCTTCAGTTGGAGTAGAGATCAATATAGTAAGATGGTTCAGACTCGGTCTTGATGGAGGCTACCGTTTTACAACAAATGTAGATACACCCAATTTTTCAGACTCAGACCTTTCCAGTTTTTTTATGGGTGTCCGGCTTAAGTTTGGCTGGAGTTGGGGAAGCTGATATCAAAATAATACTGCTGATAAAAGCACATAATCTTATAAAGTAAAAGGCTTATTGCTGAAGGGGTCTTCGGCATAAGCCTTCTATTCCAGCTTCCTTTTCTGATTAAAAGCTCTTCCTTATATAAGAAATGGTCCGTCCGCCGGTTCTCATATATTCAACAGGCAATATATCTTTTCTTGGAAGGCCTATATCCACCATGGTTATACCGAGATCTAGTGGGATATCCTCTTTCACAGTGATCTTAACATCAAGAGTATCACCACGGAAACCATAAAGACTAATGAAACCAATTCCGTAATCTGACACCGCTTCTTCACCTTCAACAAGAAATGATAAAATATTTTTATCATTATCGATATTGATCTGGGCCATGGTTGCTGTCATAGGCAACTTGAATGATTTTAATTTGGAATTAGAGGCCAGAGAATCTTGCAGGACTCTAACTGGTGGAGCATTAGAGATTAATTCTGCTTTTGATCCAATCGCTTTGGTCTTATAAGGTATAAATAAAGATATGGTATCAGCTTCATTCAATTCCCCCGCATTTCCTTCGTTAACCTCATCATTGGTGAACCAATATGCTGTGCTATCAATTAGATTGGCATAATAATTCAAATGAGACTGAACAGGTCTTTTTTCATCCGGAGTGCTCGTAACGTGTCCACCAATTAAGGCTATGATGGTAATACAGATACCAATCCAGGATGTCCATTTAGATTCCCACAGATCTACAGAGCAGCAAGCAATAAACGGAATAAATATACCAAGTAATATGGCAGGTGCAATCAATCCTTCCAGGCTAAAAGCAAGGAATATGGAATGTACAGCAGGGGTCCAGAGACCCAACGCTATAATCGCAGTTATTAAGAATAAGAAACCCTTGTTCTTTGAAATCCAATGGCTACTTACATTCAAGTAAACACCATCTGTAATGGCAAGCATCAGCAAAGGAATCATCATCAGATATGTAGCAGTGGGGATGGTCATATAAAAACCAATTGTAGCAGCCAGAAAGATGATATATACAGACAACATCATATGGTCCATCTTCCTGATTTTAAACCACCCAGGGATTATAGGATATAAGAACACACCAATCCCCAGCATGGCAACCAGGTACCATTTATGATTATAAAACTGCCCCGAATAAAACTTGAAATAATGTGGATAAATGGCTTCTATTATGGTAAGCAACAAATATTCTGAGCCAATTAAAAGTATCATAAACGAAATCAAAATGGCCAATCCTCTCAATAATTTAGGAAGAGGTTTTTCAATGGTCTTGAATCTTTTTAATAGGTTCAAGACAACCAATATCGTTGTAATTAAAAGTAATATTATATCCCATGATGACGGGTAAGCAATCAGCAGTGGATACATATTGAAGAAAGTTGCATTGCCTGTTTTATCGATTTCATCAAATTCATAATCTCCAAAATATTGTACAAGGTTGTACATATAATCACCAGTATGCTGAAAGCTTTCCTGATTGATGTTTTCCGGAGTATCTGCAGGACTGTGGTAATATGAAAATCCATCTATGAATGCATGATTGATTCCTGCAACATCCTTCTCCTTAAACATGGTGAAGTCACTCCCATTAGGCATGCGGTTATATATCTCATATGAAAGTGAATTGGCAATGGGTTTAGTAACGGCATGCTTGAATGCATCAACCAGCCAATAATTATTCTCCGACCACTCAAATGCATAGCTGGGACCACTATTCCCTCTAGCTTCAAAATTCAATAGTACGCCAATGCTATCCATATTGAATCCGTCGGCATATGCCTGAGCACCAAATAATCCCATTTCTTCACCATCAGTAATCAGAAAAAGAATGTCATTCATGAAAGGTTGATCTTTGACCTGATCTGCAATATCAAGCATGGCTGCAACTGCATGGCCATCATCAGCTGCCCCAGGAGAATCAAAAACACTGTCATAATGCCCCATCACTACCACTTGCTTTCCGGATTGACTGCCTTTCTTGAATGCAATGATGTTTTCTGATTTAGCCAATCGGAAATGTCCTCCCCAGTCATCACTTGATACTCCGGCAAATAGGTTGACCTCATAACCCAATTGCTCGAATTCTTTCATGATATAGTCTCGCTTGAGCTCATTGTCCGGAGAGCCTATAGGATGAATTTCATCTGCGATTGTCTCAAGATGTTCCATGGCTCGTGTAGCTGAGAATCCCTCATATTCCGCAGACTGTACAGAGAGAGGGCTCTCAAGTGAATAAGCCAGCATTGAAAATATAATAAGTACAAGAAATTGTGAGATAGACTTGAAAGACATGGACCAAGAATTATTCATGTCAAGATAATAATTATTATCATCCTTATAAGTAATCTTAAATCTTTAGGAGCCGCAATTGATAAGGTTCTGAATCTTCAACTCTTACACTTATAAAATAGATCCCGGGAAGCAAGAATGCGGTATTAATCTCTGCTTGAAATGTATCGTAGGTTTTAATTCTGGTCTCCCGCAATACCAATCTTCCATTGGTATCAAATAAGTCAATTAAAACTTCTCCTTTCATTGTTTCATTTCTTAAAAACACCTTTGTTCTGTCTGATGCCGGATTAGGGTAGATGGTTACATCTTTCAGATTTCCATAGTCCACCTTGTAAGCTAGTGTTGCAGAGTTATTTTCCTCATCAAGTTCTTTATGCTGATCACTTTCATCTAATACTACCGTGATGTATTGTGTGGTTTCAGGAAGATCAACAGGCAACTTGATCTTCATTTTAAGGTTGAGTTGGGACTGATTTTCCGGAAATAAAATGGTATCATTTTCTATTAGATTCATCCTTTTACCAGGTTCATCAGATAAATAAGCATCTAGTCTTAAGCCAGCTAATTTCTTACTCCCTAGATTATAAATTACAAGAGGAAGTTCAATCTCCTGGTTTGGTCGGAAAGCAGCAAATAAAGTATCAATTTTTATAGTAAAATCAGGAAAATCACAGGTCTTAAGGAGGTAACTGTTTTCATTCATATGAATATCCCTCATTCTTATTATTTGCTGCCATGAAAATTTAGATCTGCAATCCTGAGGAGCATATGACATGATGTTTTTAGTATCAGGACGATATTGGTCACCAATGGGATCCACTTCTGATCCGAAATATCGACAACTCACTACATTAGAACCATGCAATAAAGGATCAGCAGGAGTATCACACAAGAAATCCCCTGCAATCTCACAGTTCTCGCGATTCACGAATTCATCCCCAAATGCTGTCTCATGTGTATGGTATAGTCCATAAAAGTGCCCAAGTTCATGTGCGAGTAATGTTTCATCACTCATGCAAGCTCCATCTAGAAGGAGATACCTGGAATCTGTCTCCGGTTTTGGAAAACTTGCAATCCCACAAAAAAGACTCACCGTACCGTCAGGGAATGCCTGTGAAATCGTTTCAACAACATATATGTTGATCGCATTCGGAACATGCATTAAATCATTTAATGAGTGTCCTTCTTCAATTGTAAGATTATAATAAATATCATCATCGAGATACTTTGGATTTCCGCAATATTGAAAGTATATGTTTGTGAACTTAAAGTATTCATTAGCAGCATTTATAGCCAGATCAAGCTGTTCTAAGGAAATACTTGGATCTGAGCCATCACTTTTCCTAAGGATTATCGGATTAATAATAATGGTATCTCTTTCATCATTTCTAAAGTTCTTATTTTCAATTCGGCCTTTGATCACTTCATTAATTCTCTCTTCATCAATCACAGACAAGGCCTTATCAGAATCATAACAATTCAAGTGTTGCCCGTCCGATTCCAGGGATATCAGAATAACAAAGAGGAATGATATGGTCTTTAGTAAATTCAAATCGTATTCTAAGGTAATGGTATTCTTATGATTGTGGTTCAACTTTTATAACCATATATAGAAATTGTCGTCTTGGATATTCAAATTCAAACCTGGCTCAATGTACTATGACCATGTGCATTTACATGAAAATGCCACTCTGCCGTATTCCAGATAATTGCATGTACAATCTGGTGTATTTATCAACCAATTAAAATGTAACAATGCAGTTTAATAATTCATAAGTACCGTTTAATCAATGACCTTAAATTTACATACACATTTAGGTAATTTGGAAGAAATTCCATTTATCATGAAAACTAAAATATTCTCTATTATTACATTATTGATTCTAATTAATCAAGTCCCAGCGGTGGCTTGCCATGATGCTACCATTTCATGTTATACTACCGTAAATTTATCCCTGGGTCCCACTTGTTCGCTTGAAATCACCCCTGAGATGGTACTTTATGAAGTATGTCCGGATAAAACCTACAAAGTGGAATTATTTGATGGTTTACCTACACCTGGAAATTCCCTTCCAAATCCTATTGATGGAAGTTATTTAGGTACTAACATCGTCGCAAGAGTTACTGATATTGAAAGTAACAATTCGTGTACTGCAGATATCATATTGGAAGATAAGACGCCACCGTTCATTGATTTTGTTGGCGCACCAATTAATCTTTCATGTAGAGATAACTTTGAAGAAGTTATAAGCATTGGAGTATTTGACAATTGTGGAGAATCTTTTTATCAAGTCTCAAGCATAGAACATAAATGTGTCCCTTGTGAGTATGACAGCATTTATATTACCTATGAATTATTTGATGAATATGGAAATACTGCTTCTGAAACCAAAGGTTTCGAATTGGTAGATTTCTGCTTTGACGCGGAATTTCCTGAAGATGTCACATATGATTGCCCTCCAGAGATGGGAGAGATTCCATCCATTACTGTCAATGACTCTGATGAATTTTGTGCTCTCTCACTGAGTATTGATATTAGTGATATCAGATTAGGATGTGATATTACAAGACTCTATACTGTAACTGAGGATTGTTCTGGCAGGTCAGTAACCCATACCCAGATAATTGATATTCTGGAAGAAGATCCTCCTACTATTGAAATCACTCCCCCAGATGGCCCAATTACGCTTGATGAATTCAATGATGGATTTATCCCAGAATATGAAGCATTTTCAGATTGTGGAATCCTCTTCACGGTAACCGACCAAACAATCAAGGAATCCTTATCTTGTAACCCAGTAAGTTTCCTGGCCCTTTATGATATTTATACGGTAGATGTTTGTGGTAATTCCTCACCCACTGAACAAGTATTGGTAGAAGTAATAGCTGATGATCCACCGAAAGTTAAACTTTCAGGAAGGAAGAATTGCTCGAGTGAATTTATTGTAACTGCTGAGACCAGAGATATGGCTAAACCTGTTTCTTTCTCTTGGTCAATATCTAATCCACTCTGGTCCATTACAGCTATCCCGGGCACCAATCAAGCAAGGGTTCGGTCAGGAGGGGGCAAAGCAACAGTTGAAGTAATTGCAACAGATTTATCAGGGTGTATTCAATCAGGTACTAAAAAATATTACTGCAAAAGAAGCCCTTTTGATTTCAGTAATAATGAAGAAATTGGAGTTTTCCCAAACCCAACCTCTGACAAATTAAATGTCACTCTTGTAGATGAAATCGAACAAATTGACATTTATACCCTGGATGGTAAATTGATTCAGTCAATTAATAATATCAATGCCCATTATATGAGTATTGACATGGATATGTATTCCCCTGGAATATACTTTGTGTCAATTATGTCAGGGAATGATACGATTGTGGAAAAAATTGTCAAAGATTAAATTAAAAGAGAATATTGAAGGGCAGGAGAAGTAAATTTTCCTTCCCTTTATATTTCAATTAAACCACTCTTAATAGATATTGGTAAGGCATCAACTTTTACATAGCTGGCGGGATAATGTCATTACTGTCGTTTATAGGATGAAAAATATCACACTTCTATTAATGCATTTCCACTGTGAGCATTAAATGCAAATGCTTCTTTACCGTATATCCTATTGTAGGAATCTACAACCTGATGGATTTCATCCTCTTTGTCCTTTTCTATTAAAACCAAAATACTACCTCCGAATCCACCGCCAATCATCCTGGCTCCACATACTGCCACGCATTTCTGCAATTGTTCTATTAGCCAGTCTACTTCATTTGTGCTGACTTCATATTCCTTTGACAATCCCAAATGAGATGCGTTTAATAAAGGACCGATGGATGAAATTTCTTTATGTTTCAACATGTCCACGACTGCTCTTACTCTTTGATTTTCTTCCACGACAAATTTTGTTCTGCGATCCAACGGATCATCCAATCGAATTGTAGCAAGATCAGAAGGAATCAATTGAGACAAGTGCTCAATTTCCTTGAATTGCTCACTTATTAATGAAACAGATGTTTCACATTCCTTCCTTCTGGTATTGTATTCAGAATCCACCAATGAATGTTCCACGTCTGTGTATACCATCCACCAATCATACCCTCCCATTTCAAGTGGTATGTATTCAATGGTATTTAATCCGAAATCCATTAAAGCAGCATGGTCCTTTCGGGCTTTAAGAATGGTACTCTGATCCATGGCACCACCTTGCAAGCCAATTCCATGCTCTGTATAAGTAGCTATCTTGATCATCTCATCTGGAGTCAATTCTAATTTCATAAAATGGTCAATAAGATAAATGACCCCACAAGTAAGAGCTGATGAAGAAGAAATACCGGCTCCAATAGGTAAGTCTGATAGCATGGTTATTTCCAATGGCGGACATGGTCCGTAGTTATCTTCTATATAATTAATCGCTTGGATGTAATACCTGGACCAGGAAGGCATGCCTTGATCATCTCTGAAATCCACATACCTTTTCTGATCTGCTGAATACACTTTAAGTGATTGACCATCCCCCAGTGATGCTGACATATAAATGTGCTTATCAAGGGCATAAGGCAATACCAGTCCGTTGTTGTAATCTGTATGCTCGCCTATGATATTCACCCTTCCGGGTGAGGCGATAATTATAGACTCAGGGTTGAAAAGCTGCCTGTGATAATTTACCAAGGCATCTTTAATATTCATCTCCATGAGCAAATGTATTTTTACGATCTATCCACTTACCATCTGTAAAATCAGGGAAATATACAGGAGCACTTCCCATTGCTATAGATTGCTCTGAAAGTGGAGTGATAGCCATCCAAGAAGCTGCATCGTACACATCAAACGGTGGTGTTTCTCCTCGCTTAGCATGTTCAATAAATGAATGCATCAGGAAAAAATCCATTCCTCCATGACCAGCACCAATGGCCCTTTGTTCATATCGTTTCCATAAAGGGTGATCATACTTATCAAGATAGGTTTTTGAGTCTTCCCACCTGTGAGACTTGGACAATCCCTCTATATGAATCCCATCTCTTACTTTCATCCACAGACCCTTTGTTCCCTGTACCCTGAAACCAAGTGAATATGGTCTGGGTAAATTGGTGTCGTGGTGTAAAACAATCGTTTCTCCATTCACTGTTTTTACCATGGTTGTCACTTTGTCTCCCAACTTAAAATCTACTGTAGCATTAGGATGATCTGGTCCTCCTTTGGGATGATTGACAATGTATTCATGTAGCCCCCTCGATTTTGTAGCCATTGAGGTAAGGAATAGCATTCTGTTTCCCCTATTGAGATCAGTGTACTGTGCAACTGGTCCAATTCCATGAGTCGGATATAAGTCTCCATTTCTGGTAACAGAATGTTGCGTACGCCATCTGGCTTCACTGTATCCCTTCTCTCCAAATTCTGCACCTGAGTTATAAGCAGTCTCTCCATCATTAAATTTCACGCCTCTCAAGTCATGCTGATATCCGCATTCCAGGTGCATCATCTCTCCGAATAGGCCTTCTCTTACCATAGCTAGAATGGCCATTACGTCCCTCCTGAAACACACGTTTTCCAGGAAGTACAGATGTGAACCCGTCCGTTCACTTGTTCTTACCAGTTGCCAACATTCATCAACTGAAGCGGCTCCTGAAACCTCCATCCCGACATATACCCCTTGTTCCATAGCTTCAATAGCCATCGGTACATGCCATCTCCATGGTGTAGCTATAATCACTGCATCCAGATCTTCCTGCTCAAGCATCTCTTTGTAGGCGTGAGGTCCTGATTGATAAATAGTAGGAAGTTTTTTCCCGTGTTTTTCGCAAATGGCTTTGGTCCTGTCTATCATCCTCTGGCTGATATCACATATGGCGACCAAATCGCAATCATCTCTTCTCCATATTAAATCTGCATGACCCTGTCCTCTCAATCCTGTACCTATCACTCCGACCTTAAGTTTTCCATTATTTGACTTGAATGGTGATGATTTTTTAGGTTCATCTTTTCCGAGTACTGTTACTCCAAGGCCTGCTATTGTAGAGTTTTGAATGAAGGTTCTTCTTTTCATCTTGTTGAGTGTTAGTAGCTTAAATTTTAAGGATCACATAATAATGATAAAAATTGGATAGTCTGTGAAGATGAGATCATAAAAATGGGAATGGTATTTGCCTCAAATAAGTGGTGCAAATAAATAAAAACTATATATATTTGCACCCCGCAGATTTTGGTCGCGTGGCCGAGTGGCTAGGCACAGCTCTGCAAAAGCTTGTACGGCGGTTCGAATCCGTCCGCGACCTCAAAGAAATTGAAGCCCGATGCTATGCATCGAGGCTTTTTTATTTTCAGGATTTCATCAAGCTTGCTTGAATGAAAGGATGAAAATGAAAAAGTGGCGTATAACGCCAGGCTTCAATTTCTTTGAAACTCCCCCATATCCGGATCAACGC
>JABDLO010000366.1 GCA_013002995.1 Saprospiraceae bacterium
ATTACCCCGTTTTTCAGCTTCCAACAGAAAAAACGGGGTTTTCTTTTGCATTAAGATAATACTTAATGTGTTGATTTCAAAGCACTTAAATAGCTATTTCATACTCCTGAATATCCCCATGTAGCCAACGGATGGCAAGAAGCCACTGCATGTATCCTATGAACGAGGTATTCATCTCAATGGTGTGAGTAATTTGTGTTGTGCTTTCTGAGGCACCTTCTATGTTAAAACCATGTGTTCCATGAAATCCCTTAGGCTTAACAAATTGAAATTCTATTGATTTTCCAGGTGTCTTAGATTTTATAGTATATCTGATGGGCCCATGACCTCCCAGGGCTCCGATATCCATACCCTGATGAAATATCATTCTCGGCCATTTGCCGATGGGCCAGACTCGATCTTCAACAGTTCCTAGGGTCAGTAGAATTTCAGAAGTTTTGTGAATTGGTGCTTTAATAATTCTTGTATGTCTGTTCAGTACTTTCAATTTCTATAAAATGGAATCTGGCATTTCAATTTAATTCATTTCTGATAATCTCCTGTAATTCATCTGACCACAAGATAGAGTAGTGGCCATGATTGTCCAACTCTATGAGTGTAGATTGTTTAATGGCTTGATTGGCTTTGCGAGCATAATCGATGGGAAGAATCTTATCTTTTCTAGAATGAATCATAATGGCTTCATCGATATGACCAATTTTATCTGCAAAATAAGTCATATTCATTTCATCGATTGAGAGGTCAGTATTTTCCTCTACAAGAGTTTTAACCTTAGCAATGACTTTATCTGATAGGCCCAGGAAATGCTTCACATCATTTATTTTGTCCTTAAAATTATGAGGAGTGGTAACTACGATCCATTTTTCAATTGGGATATCAGGGTTTTTTGACATTGCCATTAGTGAAGTCACAGATCCAAATGAATGGCTTACAATGATGGCTGGCTTGAATTGTTCTATCAGCTGAGTAACCAGTTCGGCAAACTCAAACATACTTGTTTTTCCTATTGAACTATGTCCGTGTGACGGAGCATCAAAGGCTTTTATATAATATCCTTTATCGATGAGGATGTCGATCAATGCTGCAAAGTTACCAGCCTGGCCCTCCCATCCATGAATAAGAAAAACCATTTTCCCATCGGGGTTACCCCAGGTATAAGTCTGAATATCAAATTTTTTAAATCGAATGGTTTCTTTAATGGAACGATCCAGTACCTCTTCCTCATGATCACGCAATTTTCTAATTTGTGGATTGGACATGAAGTCATATATTTTATGCGCAATCAAAGAAGGAGAGATGTGACTCATTGTTTGATAGAAAAGCTTTAATAATGAATTTTTCATAAGCTAAGTTCTTTTTTAGTACTCAAATATAAATATCTAAGTTCTAATTTGCAACTCAGGTTGATATTATTTATATTTGTGGTATGGATTTAGACATTTTTAGAAAGGAATATTGCCCAATATTAAAAGCCATGGATCAGATCGGGGATAAGTGGAGTATGCTGATCATGCGGGAGTGTTTTCTGGGAACCCGGAGATTTGAAGACTTTTATGATCACCTGGGAATTTCAAAATCTGTACTTTCTGGAAAATTGAAAAAAATGGTAGATCAGGGATTGTTAAAGAAAACTCCATATCAGAATGAAGGAGAGAGAACCCGGTATGAATATCGGCTGACTCAAAAATCGAGGGATTTCAGAAAAGTCTTGATCGGATTGCTCAGCTGGAGTAATAAATATCTTGTGGAGGAAGGAAATGAGACGATGTATATTCTGGACTCGAATGACAATCCTGTGCATCTTGAGGTGGTTGATGATGAATTGAATAGTGTGCCTCTGAGAGAAACCAGGATGGTGATCAAGTCAAAATCAGGAGACAGACCATCATTTGTTTAAATACTTAACCAATCGTTCTTTAATAAAATAGTCCCAACCACCCTGACAACTTTCTCTCGTAAATTCAGGAATTGATGTGTCATATGGTGAGGTATTCAAATGCTCCACTTTTAGGATACATCCGTATCCTTTCTTTTTTATACTAAAGGTAACATTGGAGCTTCCTTTATATCCTTCGTATTTCCAGTCAATAGTGATTTTTTCACCATCGATTACTTCAATGATCTCCCACAAGTGTGGGAACACTCTTCCTTCATTTTCTACAATAAACCGGGTTTTAAATCCAGGTTCTGCAGAAAATGATGGGATATTATCAAAAAACCATTGAATCATCTTTTCATGATCGGTAATGGCATACCACACTTTCTGGGAAGGATGTTTAAAATACTGAGAGAGGACAACTGGTTGATCCACCATGCTATTTATATAATTGTTTTATCTTGAAATTAATCATTTCTGAAATGATTTCTAAAGGGAGGGGTTTCCCTATTTCGAATCTTACGGTTCCTTTACTTATTGAATATGCTCTGAGTTGTACTTTATAATGCTCAATGGGTTTGGGTCCAGGGTAGAAACCAATGTGCGTTTTCTGAACTCCAAAATGAGCTAGAACTTTCACAATCTTAAATGTCGGCATGCCATAAGAAATATGCTCTGTGGCTTCAGGTGCTAATTTTCTTATGAGTAATCTTAATTGTTGAAGTTGATCCTGAACCTGCAATGGCTGCTGCGAAATATAATCATCGATGTCTTGATATTCAACCTTCATGGTGCTCCGCATATCTTTTAAAATTGTTGAGTATGGCTTGCCATCCTTGTTGCTGCAACTCTCTGGAATGAATGGACTCAGGTTCAAATTTTTCAGTAATCTCAGTAATCTCAGTAATGCCATTTTTTTCCTTAAATGAAACCTCAATAACTCTTCCATCATCCATGTCATAAGACAGAAATCGTGGCTTATCAATCTTTAAGTATGTTCCACTCATATCGAATCCCACCGATCCATCTTTGGCCTCCATCCTGAAGGTATACCTTCCTCCAACCTTGAAATCAGTTTCAGCATTTGGGCAAGTCCATTCCTCCGATGCATGGTTCCAATGAATGATATGTTCAGGCTGTGTCCATAGATTCCAAGCTATTTCTATGGATACTCGGAGAGAGGCAGTTACGGTGATGAAATTATCAGAAATCATATTATTATTATTATAATCGATAATTAACAAAAATAGTATTCAGATGAAAAGTATATAAATTAGTTGAAATATCAATTAACTTGTAGTTAAACAAAGTAGACCAATCTATGAATCCTAATATTGCTCCGGTCACCGCAGGTCAGCGTATTCTATCCCTTGACATCTTGAGAGGATTCGCCATCTGTGGAATTCTATTGATCAATATTCAGAGTTTTGCCATGCCAGGAGC
>JABDLO010000410.1 GCA_013002995.1 Saprospiraceae bacterium
GATGAATGGGAATAAGTGTAGTAAAGTCGCTATCGTATTGGGATCAGCTGCACCTGTTCCATATAGATGCAGAGAAGCGGAAGGAGTAGTTCTTAATCAGACCATAACAGATGCACTTGCAGAGAGGGCAGCCAAGAAAGCGATGGAAAATGCTAGACCACTTTCTATGAATAATTATAAGCTTCCGCTTTTCGAGGCAATTATCAAACAAGGACTTTTAAATCTGGTATAAAATGGAAATTAAACCTCTAAAAAATAACTTTTGCAAATATCTGAAAGCCAAGAGTCCTTATGGTCCTGTAGAAGGTGGGGACGATCCCTGGTATCTACTGGATCAGGCCAATACCATCTGTTGGTGCATTAAGTCATCAGGAGGAGCAGGTCCAGACAACGGATTAGTATCTCCTGGAAGTTGTACTCCTGGCAGGAAATGCTACAAGGCAGCAGATGAATAAATAAAAGCTGAAAAACTATAAGACTTAAATGTTTAAGGTTCAAGGTTTAATTCTTGAATTAAATTCCCTGTAAACCTACATTTTATTTACTTTTTTATTAAATCCAGATAGAAGAAGAACATAGAAGGCTGATCACATTGCCTTCTTGCTAAATAATAACCCTAATTGTAGTAATACTCATTAAACCGATTATCCTTCAGTAATTGACATTAGATTTAGATCCATAGTACTTCTTATAATTAACCGAATCATGCTATGAAATATCTAATTTCTTTATTACTACTATGTATACAGTTTCAATTAAGAGCACAGGTAGGAATCAATACCAGCGTTCCTGATGCTACCCTTGAAATAGTTTCAACTGATGATGGAATCCTCATTCCCAGGGTAGCCCTGGTGGACCTAACCACTCCCGTAATCAATACACCCAAGTTGTCAGAACTGGTTTTTAACACAACTGATAATTCCAAGATAAGCCCTGGGTTTTATTATTGGAACAGAACACACTGGCGACCTTTAATTGATACTTTTCAGATGCTGGAGATCAGCAATGATGAATTGAGTATTAGTGAGGGCAATACCGTTACACTACCTGCAATTGATGAACCGGTCCCGACCAGGACTATTCCTGTTTTAGCTGATGGATGGAATTATAATGGAGGTAATGCAAGCTTGCCTAGTTATTATAAAGACCGCGATAGGGTATATCTCACTGGTACAGTGGTCCCTAGTGCAACCGCTGCTAATTTAATATTTACCTTGCCAGTAGAATACAGGCCGACAGAGATTAACAGTTTCCCGATGCCTGTCACTCAGTCTTCTTTTGCAAGAATATATGTATATCCTGATGGAAGAGTTCAGACTACCAATTATTCAGTGCCTCTTATTACCCTGGATGGAATTTCTTTTAGAGTGGATTGAAATGAGTTATTAAGATATAAAGATCATATTTTTGTTTGAGCTACTCTTATCATTTCATATGTTAAGCACTTACAGATGCTCATCTTTTCATATCTTGGTGTTATGTCTTTACTTGATCTGGAAGCACATGTCGAATACATAGAAGATTTTTTGACACCTGAAGAAGCAAAGGATATCTACCAACATATTTTTATTGAATTCAATGTAGATCAATACAGGTTAAAACTTGGGGATGGTTTTTCAGACTTTGGCAAAATCATGTTTATCGACAAGGATATTCATCAAGCTAATCGGCTCCCTGAATTTGCATATGGTAAATCTTTCATCTGGTCAGATAAAATGGCCTCGTTAAAAGAAAAAATTGAATCCCTTACGGGACATTCCTTTCAAGTATGTGTGTGCATTTATTATCCTGATGGAAATAGTGGAGTAGATTTTCATTATGATCCTCCTTCATTTGGAGATACGTCCTATATCCCTTCTTTAAGTCTTGGAGAGGAAAGGACATTTTTATTAAGAAATAAAAAAACGCGTAATATTCATGAATTAATACTTCGTGATGGTAGCTTAATCATCATGGGTGATCGATGTCAGGACAATTACGAACATTGCCTACCTATTAATCCATCATATAAAAATGGAAGGATCAATCTGACATTCAGAAAATATGGATATAACTAAAAATTTCAATCTATGAGAATCGGCATCTTCCAGGACATCCATGCCAATCTCCCCGCTTTAAACACATCTCTAATATTTTTTAAATCTAAGAATTGTGACCTTATCATACATGTTGGTGACCTGGTTGCCATAGGCCCTTATCCTCGGGAAGTTATGGATCTTGCGTTAAATCATACAAAGCTTAGCTTTATCATGGGCAATCACGATTATTGGTATGGGTATGGATTACCTGATCCATTTCCCCACTGGATGAGTAAGGAAGAGGTACAACATCAACAATGGACAAGACAAGCAATAGGTGAAGAATATTGTAATCAAGTGAAGGAATGGCCATTCAGGAAAGACCTGGAGTTACCTGATGGAAAAATCATCAGGTTTCAGCATTATGCACTTAATGATCAATTGAATTGGTTTCATTCATTTATTAAAGAACCTACTGTTGAAGATCTGGATAAAATGTTTGATCATAATGGAGTTGATTATATTTTCTACGGTCATCAACACTTCCCAAATGATCAGACCGGAAAGGCAAGGTATGTAAACCTGGGATCTGCAGGATGTTATGATCGACCTGAAGCCCGGGTGGCTATCCTTGAAGCTTCTGATTCAGGTATCCGGCTTACAAAGGAATCACTAAAATATGAAGATGAAGGATTGTTCAACGCCTATGACGAGAGAGAAATTCCGGCCCGTGACTTCATACGGAATGCATTTATTACTCGTGAAGGCTGGAATAAATAAAAAGATAAATTGTTTTATGAATTGATTTGAACTCTAATGAGCAAAAGGCACAATAAAAGTCCTGCCTTAGGGGTAGAAATCAAAAGAGCAAAAGCAGTGGTTGCTGTAACATGGAATTAATTGAACCAGACGAGAAGGAAAGTCGATGTCCTTCAAGTAAATATTCAGGCAATTATATCTTGTTTACTAAGCTCTCTTAAATATTGACAATCACTAAAAGTTATCCTTTAATATTTAACATTTTAGTGTCTTTCAGTTAGTTTAGATATAAATTACTAAAGCATACCTAGTACTATTGATTTTACAACTGGTTCTATGGAAACTAAAAGATTTATCTCTTTAAAAATTCCGAGGAAGCTTCTTCTTATTTTTCTTTATATCGCATTACCATGTATGGTCATCGGTCAATCTGAGATATGCGATAATGGTATTGATGATGACCGTGATGGTCTTATAGATCTCAATGATGATGATTGTCCTTGTGAAATAGTAGAACCTGTATCTCTCATTCCCAATCCTTCATTTGAGGAGATGAAATGTTGTCCCAACGGTAGAAGTCAGTTGAATTGTGCATCACAATGGATCCAGGCGTCAGAACCTACCACTGATTTTATTCATACTTGTAATTGGCTGGGGTGGAATGACTTTCCTCCCCCATTTCCTTTCCCGGACGGACAAGGAATTATGGGTTTTCGAGATGGGAGGGTAAGAGGTAATAATCAACCAGAACCCTATTGGAAAGAATATGCTGGTGCCTGCCTGATCAGCCCACTTAAAGCAGATTCAGTATATCGATTTCAATTTGATGTGGGATTCGTCGATCCTCGGAAATCACCACCTATTGATATTTCATTTTTTGGTACCCCCAGTTGTGAGTATCTACCTTTCGGATTAGGTAATGAGGCATTTGGATGCCCATCTAACAGCCCTAATTGGAAGAAACTGGCAGAAGTTAACGTATCTGGTGGATCAGGAAATACGTGGGTCAATACATCTCTTGAAATCACGCCTGATGAAGACATTTATGCTATTGCAATTGGACCGGATTGCGGTCTGGTATCAACTCCAATCAGCATCTACTATTTCTTCGACAACTTGATACTTGCCAATTTTGAGGCATTCAACCTAGAAATCACAGAAACTGACCATCCTTGCAGCTCAGATTTCACTTTGTCAGTACCATTCAACTCTGAATTTGATTATCAATGGTATATGGATGGAGTGGCACTCGCAGGAGAAGTAAATGCAGGACTTTCACAGAATTATGGAGAAGGTAATTATCAAGTAAGAATCCTGGATGGGGTATCATGCAGAGTTTCTGCCAGCTATGATTACCAGATTCCAGAATTCGAGGTTCCAGCAACAGTGGCAATTTGTCCCGGTGAGTATTATGAATTTGGGGATTTAGAATTGACTGAACCGGGTATCTACCTGGATACCTTTCCCAATCAGGACAATTGTGATAGCATTGTTACACTTGATTTATCAATCATCGGACTTACGTATGATACCTTAGAGGTTAATATATTTAAAGGAGAAACATTGGAATATGGAGGAACAGCTTTAAAAGATGAAGGAGAATACCCATTTACATTTACTTCTACTCTTGGATGTGATAGCCTGGTCTTATTGAAGTTGGTACATTTTGATATCCATGTCCCCAATGCTTTCAGTCCCAATGAAGATGGTATCAACGATAAATTCTTCCCTTTTACCCCTCCGGGTGAGATCAGAAGTTATAATATCTTAATATTTGACCGATGGGGAAATAAACTTTATGAAGGCCAAGAATGGGACGGCACAGAAGCTCTATCGGGAGTTTATGTTTATGTGATTCAATTTGAATTCAACTCTGGAAAATCAAAAACATTATCCGGAGATGTGACACTGATTAAGTAGGATTATTGCTTTCCTCCTCTGATCTCTGTGATTAGTTCAAGTGCTGCTTTGATTTTTTTCTCCAGTTCACCATAAGATTTATTTGCAACAATATCTTTTGATATCATTTTGGAACCCATTCCTACACAGGTAACCCCAGCATCAAACCAAGCGGTAAGATTTTCTCTTGTGGGGCTTACTCCTCCAGTAGGCATGATGGATGTCCATGGTTGAGGAGCCCTTATGGCTTTCACAAATCCCGGTCCATAGGTTCCTCCTGGAAATAGCTTTACGATTTCACATCCCAATTCTTCAGCTCTACAGATCTCTGTTAATGTTCCACATCCAGGAGACCACAATACTTTCCTTCTATTGCACACTACTGCAATATCCTCCCTTAAAACAGGCGTAACTATGAAGTTAGCTCCTAAATTCATGTATAAGGATGCATCTGCCGCATTCGTCACTGAACCGACGCCCATCATCATACCTGGTAATTCCTTGAGACAATACTTATTTAATTCACAAAACACTTCCTGGGCAAAATCGCCCCTATGGGTAAATTCCAATAATCTTGCTCCTCCATCATAACATGCCTTGAGGATTTCCTTTCCCAGTTCAACGTCTTCATTATAAAACAAAGGAACCATACCCTGTTCTTTCATTTTTAATGCGACTTCAATTCTTGTGTATTTTGCCATATTTATGATTCTATTGAAATTGTTTTAAAAGTATGCAATTATTGCTTTCACCCCATTATATGAGATTACCAATGAAAAAATAAGTGCTGCCACCAAACTTCCGTTGATCCATCCTTTGGTCTTATGAATAGCTCTGTAAGCAGTTCCATTTATGACAATAATAATTCCAATTATTACAAGAGGTAATACAAATACATTAAAGACCTGTGAAAGTATCTGCCCATTAATCGGATTGGCTCCAAATACGGGGATGGTCAACCCTATGATACTCGCCAGACCGGTGATCACTTTGAACTGCTTGGAAGTGGTATCTAATTCACCTGATCTGTAATCTGCAACAAGCAATGGTACTATTAAAAGTATTGGGAAAATAGATGATAACCCTGCACTTATGGTACCAAAGAAAAATATTGTCATAGCAAATTTTCCTGCAATGGGTTCCAATGCAGTAGGCATATCAGAGACATGAGTAATGGGTTCTCCGTTATAGAACAGAGCACCACAAGCCACCGCCATGATAGATCCACTTATGATAAATATCAATATTGCCGCACTGATGGCATCTCTCTTCTGTACATATAGGTCCTTTTCAGTCCATCCTTTACCTTTAATAAATAAAGGCCTTGAAAGAAAAGTAGCCGCTGCCATTGTAGTACCTACAAATGCGGCCACCATCATACTCCCACCTTCTACTTCAGGAATCGAAGGAATAAGTCCTCTGATTACATCAGAAGGCAAAGGATAAACCAATAGAAGACTCAAAATAAATGAGAGCCCCATTATCGATACAAAAATGATTAGGACCTTTTCAAAAAATAAATAAGTCCCCTTTAATAAGAAATAATAAAATAGACTTACGATAAATGCTGCAATCAGAAGGACAGTTATATACTCATATCCTTCCAGCCCTGGAAAATAGATCAGAAAGATCTCAAAGAAAATGTTGGACGTTATTCCCACAATTCCAATGAGTGAATTCCATTGTCCTATAACTATCCCCAGTATAATTAGGATACCTATCGCTTTCCCCCATTTAAGATGTTTCTTGAATGCGAATAAAGCCGTCTCACCTGTCTTTAGAGCATAATTCCCAAAAACATAAATCAATACTCCTGAAAAATAACAACTTACCAACAAGACCCATAATAGTTCCATGCCATAGGTACTCCCGGCAACAAGCATAGAGGTTACGCTTCCAGTACCTATGGTATATCCAATGGCAAATATTCCAGGTCCAATGATCAGGAGCGCATTGGATAATTTTTTGAGGATGTTATTTTTCATAATGGTTGTGATTATCTACTCACCCTACCACTCGCATCTCCTTTCATCAATTTTTCAACTTCATCTACAGTTACAAGATTGGCATCGCCGTAAATGGTATGTTTCAGACATGATGCAGCAACAGCAAAGTTCAATGCATTCTGATCATTGTCAGGGTATTTCAATAAACCATAAATCAATCCTCCCATAAAACTATCTCCTCCTCCTACTCTATCTACGATGTGCGTAATATCGTAACTTGGTGCTTTAAATAATTGCTCTCCATCATATAATACTCCTGACCAGGTATTGTGAGAAGCTGATATAGATCCCCTCAATGTTGTAATCACCTTCTTAGCACGTGGGAACATATCCATCAATTGTTTTAAAACTGATAGATATGCTTCAGCATCAACAGATCCTCCTTTGGTGACATCTACTCCTTCCGGATGCAAACCGAAATGTTTCTCAGCATCTTCTTCATTTCCCAGAATCACATCACAGCCGGCAACCAGTTCCGGCATCACCTCTCCAGGTTCTTTACCATACTTCCACAATTTCTTTCTGTAATTAAGATCCGTAGAAACAGTTACACCAAGTCGATTGGCTGCTTGTATTGCTTCTAGACAGGCATCAGCGGCCCCTTGTGATATCGCAGGAGTGATACCAGTCCAGTGAAACCATCCTGCACCTTCAAGGACCTTGTCCCAGTCTACCATTCCTTTTTCAATAGTGGACATCGCAGAATGAGCCCGATCGTAAACCACTTTTGACCCTCTGGAGACGGCACCGATCTCAAGAAAGTAGATCCCTAATCGCTCACCACCTCTTACAATATGATTTGTGTTCACTCCTCTTTTTCTCAATTCCATCAAGGCACATTCTCCTATATCATTATCAGGTAACCTCGTTATAAAATCTACTGGCACACCATAATTGGCAAGGGAAACGGCAACATTGGATTCACCGCCACCATATACAACATCGAAGGAATTGGCCTGAGAAAATCTTCTCATCGCAGGAGGAGTTAACCTTAGCATGATCTCCCCAAAAGTGACTACTTTTTTCATGTTAAAAAAATTTACTGTTTTTTCGATAATGAGCTGATCTCTAAATCTAGCCGACCGATGACAAGATCAGTTTATCCCAATTATTCACGGGAAATAATTTTATCCCAAAAATATAGTTTATCGACTAAGAAAAGGCTAAACCTCCATTTATATCATAATTAGCTCCAGTAATAAATGAACTTTTATCAGAAGCCAGGTAAACTACTAAATCCGCTACTTCATCAGCTTGACCTTCTCTTCTTAAAGGAGTCTTTCCTGCAACCATTTCACGAACTTCATCTTTGGTAAAATCATCATGGAATTTTGTCCCTATCAGTCCGGGACAAACTGCATTTACTCTTATACCTTTTGGTCCTAGTTCCTTTGACATAGATCTGGAGAATGTAGTTACAGCTCCTTTAGAAGAAGCATATAATGAAGATCCTCCACCTCCACCATCTCTTGCCGCCTGGGAAGAGAGATTGATGATTGAGCCACCACTGCCCATTAAAGGTTCAAAAGCCTGCATCACAAATACAGTTCCTTTAAAGTTTACATCCATTACGAGGTTGTAAAAAGGCTCATCAAATTCTTGCAATGTCTTCCTTGCAAAAAGTCCCCCTGCATTATTAACCAGGATATCAATCTTTTCCCCATAGGCTTCAACAGTCTTTGCTTTCAATTCCTTTATATCATCTAAATTGGATACATCAGCTTTAACTGCAATTGCTTCACCTGAAAAAGACTTTATCTGATCAACAGTTTCATTTGCTGCAGATTCTGAATTGTAATAATTGACCACAACCTTGGCTCCTTCTTTTGCAAGTGCCACTGATATAGATCTTCCTATGTCTCTGGCACCTCCGGTTACCACAGCAACCTTTCCCTTAAGTGTACTCATTATACTTTTTTAATTTGGTTTACTATTAAATTCCCAATGCCTGGCCACCTCCTACCTGTATGGTCTCAGCAGTTAAAAATGCAGCATCTGCACTTGCCAAGAATGCAACGACACCAGCTACATCTTCCGGTTGTCCCAGTCTTCCCAGCATAATATTATTGGCCCATGAAGCAAAAACCTCAGGTTTCGTTGATTTAATCTGTTGGTGGAAGGGTGTGTCAATGGTTCCTGGTGAAACGGCATTAACCCTTATTCCATACTCAGCAAGATCTTTTGCCAATGCTCTGGTGATAGTGTGAACTCCAGCTTTAGAAGTTCCATAAATTCCGGCTCCCGGTCCTCCTGCATTCCAGGCAGCATTGGAAGTATAGTTAATAATTGTTGGATGATCTCCTTTTTTAAGATAAGGTATGGCAGCTCTTGATGCGAAGAACACAGAATCGAGGTTCAATGCCATTACAAATCTGTAAAACTCTGTTGTCATTTCTTCAAACCTGGATCTTCCTCCCAGTCCACCAGCATTATTTACAAGAACATCAATCTTGCCATACTTTTCACCAATCTTGGTGATGTTTTCTGTTACCTGGTCTTCCTTAGTTACATCAAATCCGTAATACTCGGCATCAATTCCTTCAGCTTTCAGTTCTTCAACTCTTTTAGCTCCAGCTTCATCTTCAATACCGTTTAATATTACAGTAAATCCATCTTGACCTAATCTTTTAGCTACTGCAAAACCAATTCCTCCTGTGGCACCAGTAATTATGGCTACTTTACTATTACTCATCATTGTTTTATTTAATTATTAATCGTTTTTAATTGGATAAATATCATTATTCAAAAGAACAATAGTTCTATTTTACTTATAATCTTTAATTGGGTTTCAGTGGTTCTATTTTAGGACATAATACCCACACACTTGCCAATGCGATCACTGCCAGAGCAGCTCCTATTACAAATGCAGGCGTGTAATTTCCACCCATAGTTAACCAGGGGATCAGGTATGTCAATCCTGCCGCAGTTAATTTGGCCGCCATACCTGCAAATCCAGCTAGGGTTCCCACTGTTTTCTTGCCAAATAAATCACTGGGCAAGGTCTGAACATTCCCAATAGCTGTCTGGAATCCGAATAATATTACTGCCATCAATAACACAGCGGTAACCGGTCCTCCCGGACTCGACATAGCCAACAGTGATGGTAACATTATGACACAACCAAGTGTGATGACCAACTTCCTGGTCTTATCCACTGACCAACCTACTTTAATTCGATTTTGTGCCAATAAGCCACCAAACCATGCTCCTAGCATAGCACCTACATAAGGGACCCAACCATATATCCCTATGGTTTTAACATCCATTCCATATACCTCAAAAAGATAAATTGGAATCCAGAAAACAAATAGCCACCAGATCGGGTCAATCATACCAGAAGCAATAATTACTCCCCAGCTTTCTTTATGTCTTAATAATTCACCGGTTGTCGGATTATATTCATCTTGCTTAACATTTTCATCCTCCTCAGGATCTTGAATTTCCTGACCACTTAAGATGTAATGTTGTTCTTCCTTTGTCAACCAGGGGTGAGATTTAGGTGGAGCTTTCACAATGATCAGCCATGGAATAAGCCATAATAATCCTGTCAATCCAACCAGGATAAAGATGACTTGCCAGCTAAAATGTATCGTCAGGAAGGCAATCAGTGGAATGGAAATGATCCCTCCGATGGCGGCCCCGGAGTTAAACAGTCCTTGTGCAAAGGCACGTTCTTTTGTGGGAAACCATTCTGCGTTTCCCTTTGTTGCCCCGGGCCAGTTTCCTGCTTCAGCAATACCAAGGATAGAACGGAATATTCCAAAGCTCAACAACCCTCTTGCAACAGCATGAGCCGCTGTAGCAAGTGACCACACACCAATTGATAAGGCAAAACCTATACGAGTTCCGACCCAATCGAATATCTTTCCAAAAATCGCCTGACCAAATGCGTATGAAAACACGAAAATAACTGAGATCATAGCATAAATCTCTTTTCGTTGGTCATCTGTTCGATCTGGATAAAGATCCATAGCGATTTCAGGCCATAATACTCCAAGCGATTGCCGGTCAATATAATTGATAATTGTGGCGAGAGCAATTAATGCTATTACCCACCATCTTAATCCTTTGATTTGCATAATGCTATTTGTTTAATATAAGATTAATCTTTGTCTGCAAAATATGCTACAGCAGATCCATCCAGGAAGTCTTCTCTGACTGGGCTAAAAGTATCAATTAGGATACCTGCTTCCAGGCAAACAGCACTATGAAGTAGATTTGGCTGAATATATACACCATCACCGGCTTTTACTATTTGTTTTTCGCCATCGATTTCAAATTCAAATTTTCCAGCTACGCAATAAGTCGCTTGTGTATGAAAGTGTTGGTGGGGTGCTCCCAGAGCTCCTTTTTCGAATTTGACCAATACCATCATGATTTGGTTGTCATACCCTAAAAACTTTCTTGAAACTCCTCCTCCGAGTTCTTCCCATTCCATCTTATCCGTCAGGATATATTTTTCACTATTTCTTTTCATTTCTTACTTTTTAACTTAATTATTTGCTTCATCTAAAATTTAGCTTCTTATAAACCTATTGTGTTGAACCTGTTCAAAAAATTAATAATTTAATTACTAAAGCGTTGCACTAAATGTCAAATTTCTTATTTATTCGGAGCTGTACCTAATCCTATAGTCGCTGATTTAAACCAAACTTCTGAAAAGCTTCCATTTGCATATTGCTTTTCCAAATCTCCATTGTAAGTTTCTGCCCCTGTACTCCAGACCATATTAGAAGAAGGATCCTTTCCATTGGTTTGATTATAAACTCCTTGCTTAAAATAATTCAATTCACCGGCATATGCATTTTCACGTTCTAAACCATCCTGACCGATAGGAACAAATAAGTTCTTTGTTTGCTCAGGTATATCTGCTTTTGTCGTGTATTCTGATTGTATAAGATTTTTAGTGAACGTTTTCGTTTCATGGCCTTCACTTGTGAAAGTCAAATACATAATACCTTCGAATACATTGATTTCATAGCTAAACTCCTCCCCTAACTCAATTCCGTCTTCAGGTTCTTTAGGAAATTCCGTCGGACTTGGTCCCACAACAGACATATCGTAGCCCCAAACAGGAGAAGAATAATCCCATCTTCCAGAATTGTCATCTCCAGCAGTGTTAATCTCATAATTCCAAAAAACAGAACCTTTGTTATGACCGGGGAATTTTTTATAAAATATCTTACAAGGCTCGTTTTCATGTCCTTCTCCGCTGTGAATTTGCCCAACAACTGTTGAGAAAGAAGCTGCCACTCTGGCATCACCAGAAGTAGAAACATGCATCACTTTTAGCGTTCCTTTCAGGTTTCCACCCTGTTCAGGTGTCCATTCTCTTTTTTCATGTAACTCAGTTCTCGTATTACTGGAGTTCTTAGATGTGACACCTGAATTAGGTGTTTTATAT
>JABDLO010000426.1 GCA_013002995.1 Saprospiraceae bacterium
CTTACCAACCTGTCCGACCTTAATTTCCGGAATGAAATTCCTACCTGCCTGCCTTTGGCAGTAACTTGATTAGAGGGAAAGAACTGCCTACGTGCGTGTGTATGCTCTGAGATTCCCACCTGTCTACCTCTGGTAGAAGCTTTATCAGAGGGAGAGACCTTAATACGTACGTCAGCAGGGCAGGTTGGTAAGCTCATGGTTAATTCGGGCTTACCAACCTGTCCGACCGTAGCATGAATGAAAGTGGATCCTTACATTTCATTTCAACAATTGAGCTTACCAATCCCTGTAGGGCTTGGGAATCTCATATCCCTTTAAAAACGATAGGCTATCGGAGACCGACAGCCCATCATGAAGCAATAAATAAATGTGAATATTTTGATTCTTACTAATTTCCTCCTTGTGAGTTTTCAGATTGTGAAGCTTCACTCTTTCCCTCAGTATCTGATTCATTCTGTGCAGCTTCGCTTTCTCCTTCCTGACCGGTTTCATTTTGAGATGCTTCATTGGCGCCATCCTGAACAGCTTCATTCTCCATGATCTCCTGTTCAGCAGATTCTTGCTGAAGGTCAATTTTCCAATGTTCTTTACCGGTGAAAATTTCTGGATCTCCATATACCTTCATTCGCTCGCTCAATTGCGTCAATGATCGTATCAATTTCTTTACTTTAACCTTGGCTTTGCCCATCTTTTTCTTCAACCTCAATTCTTCAACTTCATAATTCTCAGCATTGAAAACTGTGTAGTAATCAGCATCAATTGTCAATTGATTTCCTACTCCGGTAAGATTGATCTCAGGTCGTTCTTCTGCTGTAATACTTAAATCTTCAACATCAAGATACGCGTTTAAATCTCCTTCTCCCGTAAGCAAAATGGACATTTTTTCCTGGTCAAAACCTTCAATTCTATGCTTTTGATCACTAGACGATGTCAATGAATTCATTTCCGGAAGGTTGATGTATAATTTAACCGGATAGTCCATAATCCCTTCTTCATCCACAATCGTCAGGATGTTATCCTGCACTACTGTCACAATCTGGTCTACGATCTCCTGTCTTCCTACCAGGGCTACTTCACTGTCGCTGCTCTTTGATATATCGACTTCAAAATCTCCCTTGACATTTACAATGTTGACTCCTTTGGTATTTAAAGTTTTGCTGTATTTGTTTTCCTTGATCCATGACTTGGCGATCAATCCATTCTCACCCATTGTCCATGAATGGCTCTGTAATCCACGCGGTCGTTCCACATTTTCATCAAATTGTGTTTTTACAACATACCGGTGAGCCCTTCCATCGAATTCTACTTTTTTTCCTTCCGGTACTTTGATGCGATATTCCAGAAATTGTCCACGATACTTATCTCCCTTCTTCAACACATACCTGGAGTCAACTTTGATTACCCCATCTACTATTACAAGATCATGATCGACAGACTTAGCATTGTGGATGGCATTGCTTTCATTTCTACCATTAGATCCTACGATCTTTTCAATAATGACATTTGGTCCATCCGCTTTTTCAACTTTTACCAAAAGGTCATCAGCATATAATGCATTACCAGAAAACTCTGCATCTCCTATATTAAACAATGCATTGTAATAATGCTCAGGATTAACAATATCGATGGTGATGGTTTCCTGGTCTACTTCGTATTCTTCAACACTGGTTACTTTTTCCCAGCTTGAATGATCCTTGATCGTATCAATTACACCATATGCTGTTACAAATAATGCAGCAATCCATGTATATCTTACACCTCTGGTAAAGGATGGATTTAATCTGTATGGCCTGACCAGCCTTGTGATTCCGTAAAATGCTGCAAGTAAAGGTATACTCACTGCCAGAAGGCCTGATAAACTAACCAATCCACCTACAAGGGAATGACCGGGAATGAAGAAATGAGAAGCGGTACTGAAGAAAAAGAAACCTAGAACAGTTCCTAAGATAGCCCCACTAAGGCTTATAAATGCAATGAAAAGGAAGAGATAAAAGAAGGGCTTCACAATGGTCTTTAGAAGCCCTACTATAGTAAGTACTATACCGCCTAGTACAGAAAACCCTTTCTTAATGGTTCCTCTTGCTGAGAAGGAGGAGGACCTAAAATTTTTTTTTTAGACTTGAATTCTTTACCCAAGTCTTTTGTCATTTCGGTGATTCTCTCCGATAGATCTGTCAATTCTTCTTCTACCGTCTTGGCAATGTTATTCACATTGACTGGCTCACCCCTCATCTCAAGCTTATCACCGGATGTTTTTGCCGTAGGCACAATGATCCATAATACGATGTAAGGTAAAATCCCTACTCCACTGATGGCAAGGAATAAAAATCCTAATCTAAGCCATACAGGATCAGAAATTCCGAAGTAAGCTGACAATCCACTTGCAACACCTCCGATGATCTTCTCGTCTGGATTTCTGAATAATCTTTTACCAGTATTCATTCTATGACGTCTACGAGCCCTCTTCTGGCTTACCACAGGTTCTTCATCATCTTCAATGGCTTCAGCTCCGAAATCCTCCGGTCTACCGAGTATCTTAATGACTTCATCAAGCTCTTTCATGCTGATGATGGCTTTGCCTTTTGCTTTATCCTGAAATAGCTCGGCCATTCTTACCTCTATATCGTATAAGATCTCATCACATCCTTCAGAGTCAGAGAAATGCCTTTTGATCGTATCTAGGTATCTGTTGAGGTTGTGGTACGCATCTTCATCAATGGTAAAAGGGTACCCTCCCAGATTTACGTTAAAGATTTTGTTCATTTCGTTTGTAGTTTTTTAGTGGATTGATTGACTGCGTGATTTAATTCTTTCCATGTTTCGACAAGCCCGTTGAGAAATTCCTTCCCGGTGTCTGTCAAATGGTAATATTTTCTGGGGGGACCAGATTTGGACTCCTTCCATGTGTAATTGAGCAATTGAGAGTTCTTCAACCTATTCAGTAAAGGATACAACGTTCCTTCAACTACAATTAGCTTGGATTCTTTCAGCTTTCCAATTATATCCGACGGATATGCTTCTTCTTCCGATATAATTGACAGAACACATAGTTCAAGGATTCCTTTTCTCATCTGTGCCTTTGTGTTTTCTAATTTCATCCTATATTAAGTTATAAATGTGGACGTTTGATATGTCAAAGATATGTTTTTATATAGTACTATGCAATACAAGGTACTAAATTTATACATAGTACTATATAGAATTGATAAATGTGCCGATGAATGTTCAGATTTTACCGATAAAGGATTTTAATGGTGAGTTAGAGGGAGGTAAATGGTAGATAGTCTGTTATATGCAGCTTGCGGAAAATCATTTATGTTTTTGTTGAGTATTAGAAATAACATATACAACAATTAAAACATAGCTATCTCAGTCTACAATATCAATTATTAATTATGACATAATATAGTTAGAACAAAGTCCTCCCCTTTGAAGGGGAGTTAGAGGGGTAGAAAACGCACGGTGGGTTAGAATATCTTTATGACAATGAAATCGCCATTCGGTTATCTATCCGTACTTAGCCTTTCACCTACCAAAGGTCGACAAGCTTCAAAGGGAAAGGAATAAGTAAATTGTTCTATGTCCTTGTATCCCAAACTAACAACTTAACCCAGTCAGACTCATTTCACCACGTCTAGCCTCTTCTATTATCTTTAACTTAAATTGTAAACTAAACTTTGTACTACTTCTTAATCCTGACATTACTTTACAGTTTGTGTAAACGTATTTCAGGACAAGACACTACCCATCCCTAGCCCTTCCCTTCAAAGGGAAGGGTATAAATAAATAAATTCTACTATCAAAAATTATGTTATAGCATCCTATTACAATCCTCTTTTACCATCCGTTATAGTAAAGAAATGGTCACAGGGAAACCCGTGCCGGCAGTTGGTACATTATTTCAGCATATGTAATGGATTGCCAATACATTTGATGTAAATCAATTAACCCATGAAGAAAATACTTTTTAGCCTCTTCTTAATTATTAACACCTATGCGCTCACTGGTCAGAAGATAATGCTGCTCAACAATGGCAAAATATATCGTACCACCTATTTTAAAGCATATGATGGTTATTATAGTTATAAGCTAAAAGACCTGGATGTTGCATTCTTCATTACTGATGATCAAGTGGATAAGATCATTGATGATCCCGGATATGTACCTAAAGGAATTTTCCATGAAGTATTTGAAATTCAAAATACCAGAGCCCTTAAGATGAGCATCAGCGGATTCAGTGGAGAGTCCCTGATTATGTCTTATGAACAACAGCTCAGCATTAAATGGCATGTAGAAGGCAGTTTTAAATTGCACCAGGGTGATAATAATGATTTTCCATTTTACGAAGCAGATGGATGGGGTGCAGAATTAGGGATCAAGTACATCGTAGACAATCCGTACCACATTTTTAAGAGTGGCAGTGTCAAGCAGAAAATGCAACATGTTTTTATAAAACCGACCATAGGGTACAGTGACCGGAGTCAGCGAGGATTTAGTGATTCTGATGAATATTCAATCTTTTATATAGGAAGCAGTGCGGGAGCACAATTTGTCCTTGGTGGAAGAATGTCTATTGAATTATCTGCAGGTCTGTATTATTATGATGGATCCGGAACCTCTACACCAATGAATGGGACATTTACCATACCCATTCTGCTTGAGCCAGAAGAAGGTGATTTTTCAGGTAAGAAAAACCTCGGAACCTCCCTTTCAATAAAATTTGGCTTTTTGTTCTAATCAAAAAACAAGGAACCACCGACACTAAAAGATCCATATTTTACATCCAATGGCTTCACCAATCCCATCAGGTTATCAATCTTAAAATGCCATTGAAAGAGTCCTCTGCGTTTCATAATTGCTGCACCAATGTTGTCATAAGTGTTTCCTGCAATGGTGTAATGAAACATTGTATTCCAGTCACTTCCTAAATCATACATCCAAAAAACTTTCAGGCTATGCAAGGAAAGCCTGTTATGCTTTAAGATTGAATATTCAGATCCCAATTGGTGGCTGGTTCCAAATTTTCCAGTTACACCAAGTTTCCATATCTGAGGAATCCCTGATGAGAGATTCTGAGTTGTTGATTCCTTGAGTTCAAGAAGATTGTAAAGAGAATCAGCTATGTCCACATTCCCATCCTCAGAAAGATAATCCAATAGATCAATTCCTTCATAGAATAATGTTTCAGTGCTGGTATAAATGGTAGCCTCATCCCAGGTGATGCCGCCCATATCAGATACAGATGTATGTATTTGCAAGTGATCACCAATAGAACCACGCACGCCAAAGTCAAAGGCAAAACCACTGTTGTTACCAAATGGAGCAGAAAGTCCCCAAGGTTCAATTGAAAGATCTACATCATTTAGCCCTTGATAATTTAAAACCTTGTAAGTATTAATCTGATAGTCATTATCAAATTCAATGGTATAACCTCCATCCATTGTGTTAATGGAAATATCTCTACTCGGTGTCTCTATGAATTCCTGCCCTGATAAAAATTTAATCCTACCTCCTATTACCCATCCTCCAATATCTAAAGCTGCTGACAGATGGTACTCATTATAATAGATGTAATCCTGATCTGTGCCTATTCCTGCAGGATTTCCTAAAAGAGATGCGTTACCATAAGTCACCAATGAAGCTAGATCATCGGTATACTGTAGGCTTCCCAGCCAACGCCCCTGATGACCCAGTCCAATCGAAATTCTTTCATTATGCCATTTCATTCCGATGGTTCTTAAAGAGGATTGAAATAAAACAGTATTGCGATCTAATAATTGATTCTGCACCTCTTTAAGTGTAATAAGGTTTTTCCCCTCACTAGAGACTACGACATCTTCAGGTGTAAAAGAAGAATTGTAATAACTCAAATCGGTATGCGGTAGCATAAAATGGAAACCTGGCGTCGACGACCTGTAAGTCGGATCATCCTGAGCTACATAGAAGCCCTGCTCAACAGAGTCTACTTCATCTTGTGTTGTTGCTGAAACACAATAGATACATAGTACTATGATCATCCAATTCCTCATTGTAATTTGATTTTGGCACCCATAGTAATATCCAGGTTGTAGATATCTAATAGTCTTACAGGATCATTATAAAGTTGAGTGTCAAACCTTCCTACTACTCTGATTGACTTCGCGTTTTTAATGGTCTCCATTTTAATGGCATCGATCATGGTTGTACCTTCTATGTTACTGGAATTATTAACCAACCCATCTTGTCCAAGCGATGCGGCATCGATTGCAAGGCCTCCATTATCATATAATGAATCCAATTCCATACCTGTTGCATCGTCGAAGTATACCTGAATGACCATATCCATTGGGAATCCATTGCTGATGATGTGATCCAGCTCCATAGATGCTACTTCATCATAAGAAGAAAGGTCCAGATCAGTTGTCTCTTGCAACACCAGGTCGTTGACCTTGCCATCTATGGGAAGATTTACTTCAACTTGTATTCTGAAGAAACTGCTGTCTGTGAGAAAACCGGGATCCTGTGGACGTCCTTCATTGATCAATGCATCAATGTCGTATGAAACTTTACCTGCTTTTTCAGAAAAGAGTGCCTGGATATTGGAATTTGTTTTATCAAATATTACCGTTGTTTCTTTCACACTTCCTGCTTCCTCGATGGATGGGTATTCGAATTCTATTCCGTTGCTGAGTAAAGAACTTTCCAGGTTGAGAGTCTCCCCTTCAAGAGTGATAATATCCAGGAAATTCACTTTAGACTTTGTAGGCATTCCGAAGGAATTATCCACGACCAAAGTCACTTTGGGATCCTTGAAATCAACACCCCCGGAAATCCATTTGCTGAAAAGATCGATGGTGATGATATCACCTTTTATATCGAAGGTACGCTCGGCAAATATGCCTTCAACATAATTGAAGGTAAAGACATCAAATCCTATGGTGGCCATGGGTAGGATCATGCTCTGGCCTTGCTCATCAATGGCCCGATATCGTAAAGTCAATTGATTATTGCTGGGAAGTAAGGTATGGTCCTCAATTGAAATTAGTCCTGAAGCAATGGTCGATTGATCACCATTCCGGTTATCTATGGTAAATGTTCTTCTGAATACTTCTCCATTCAGAGATAATTCGGGAAGGGTGACTTCTATTTCAACAAGTTCGCTGGCATCAATTCCAAAAGTGAAATCAATATTGGTGTCACCAATAACAGCTCTCGAAATCTGATCTTGAGCATTGGCAGGAAGTTGAATGCTCTGAACTGTATCTATTATTGGCAGGTCAAATATTCCAGGAATAGGAGGAAAAATCTGGGTACTCGATTGCTCAACAACATCGCCACGATAATTTACTTGAATGGTACCATCTTGAAGAATTTCAATATTTCCATTGATTTTGCTTACATCTGCAATGGCAGGAATGGACATTTGGCTACTGAAAAGAGGCACAGCCAGTTCTACTTCAGAAGTATCCAATTCAAAATCCTGATCTAAATCAATGTCGGTGCATGACATAAAGGTAAAGAGGCACAGGGCCACCATCCATAGTTTCATTCTAATTCTCATTGCTCAGCGTAAAGATATGACTTTAAACGCTCAGGATTGATCCATTATTGAAAAAGGTAGATTAGCTGACTAATCAATTCTAAAGGTCTCCCCTTCATCAGGTATGCTTATTTTATCGAATCCATGATCTCCCAGGTATTTTTTAAACTCTAATTGGGTGTCATAATCTCCATGTACAAGAAATAATTCCTTTAGATGGTCTTTCTGATTAGATATGAACTCCAGCATCTCACTTCGGTCACCATGAGCAGAAAATGAATCCATGATTTCTATTTCAGCTTTAACGATCTTCCAATCGCCGAATATCTTGATCGCTTCAACTCCATTCCTTAACATTCCGCCAGGAGTATCCGGAGAACAATACCCTACAATGAGAAAGGTGTTTTTGTGGTGCTCAATATTGTTATAAAGATGATGTACTACCCTTCCTGCATTCATCATACCGGCAGAAGAGATAATGATACAAGGCTCCTGTGATGCATTGAGTGCTTTAGAAGCTTCCACTGCCTTGATGTAGTTGAGGGTATTAAAACCAAAAGGATTATCATCGATCAATAAATATTCATTCAACTCATTATCATAACATTCCGGATGTGCACCAAAAACAGTGGTGGCATTTACAGCCAGGGGACTATCAACGTACACTGGGATATGTGGTAGTAGACCAGCACTTTCCATCCTATCCAGCATATAAACAATCTCCTGGGTACGACCCAATGAAAATGCAGGAATGATTAGTTTTCCTTTTTTATCAAGGCAGGTACGCTTTATTACAGTTAAAAAGTTTTCAGATTGCTCAGGGGGAAGTTCGTGGTCTTTATCACCATAGGTAGACTCACATAAAAGGTAGTCTACTTCCATCATAGGTCTTGGGTCTCTAAGAATCGGTCTATTGGGTCGACCGATGTCTCCTGTAAATCCTATGGTTGTACTTTTACCCCCTTCATTGATCCGAAGTGTGACATTAGAGCTGCCGAGGATATGACCGGCATCCCTGAAATACACTTCTACATTTTCATGAATTCTTATCCACTTTTCATAACGGGCACCCATAAAGAGATCCATGGTGGGTCCGATATGATCGCTTGTATAGAGTGGAACTCTCGGCTTCTTCCCTTTTTTCCTACGCTTCTTAAGTAGTTTTTTATTGTACCACTGAACATCACGTTCCTGTATCTTAGCACTATCGAGTAGCATGATGGCACACAGACTTCTGGTCGCATGGGTACAAATGATATCTCCCATAAATCCATCTTTAACGAGTTGAGGAACTCGCCCAATGTGATCAATGTGTGCATGAGATAGGATGAGTAAATCAATTTCAGAAGGTTTAAAATGCCATTGATTGTTTCTTTCCCAGACCTTTTTTCCTTTTCCTTGAAAGAGTCCACAATCCAATAGGATCTTTAATCCGCTATCCAGCGTTATCAAGTGTGAAGATCCAGTAACATTTCTCGCTGCTCCGCAAAATTTTATTTCCATAATATATATTGTAAAGACCTGTGAATATACGGCCTTATTATTTATTAAAACATCCTGGCCATTTAGCAAAAATCCCTATCTCATAAAGCCCAATTAATTCATATTGGCCAAGTCAAAAAATTAGAGAATAAAATCTCTTTAGTCTATCATCCAATAGAGAGATAGTCCCATCATATCCGCTCCTCCAAAAGTATTTATACTGACTTTTTCATTACTCACCTTATGGAGATTAGGCACTAGTATCCCAATTGCCGCTCCGAGAATATATCCTCCTGCAACATCCGTTAGGAAATGTTTACCACCTTCATATCTTAAATATCCGGTTATGGCAGGAAGAGTCGCAGCAGTTGCCCATACTAATGGTTTCCATTTACTTTCCGGGTAATAGTGTGAATAAACCGTCGCCCCAAAAAATGTAGCTGCAGCACTCGCAGATGTATGAGCAGAAGGAAATGAATAAAAAACCTGACGGCGATATTTTAGTTCATCGGGAGCATCATCATTATAGACGAATGGTCTCTTCCTGTCAATTGATACTTTTAGAAACCCACTTATACCTTGATTGAGTGCCAGTGTTTCGAATCCCATTAATGCAATCATCCATTTTTCTGCTCTTACCCTTTCTGATTTCAATAATAAAAAAGGGGACACTACGGATGCTACCTGGACAACGTCACTCCAATTAGATGCTGTTTTATTCCAATTATAAGTTGCCGACACATCAAAAGAAGGAATTTCATCCCTGGAGACACTTCTAATTTCCTCCAAGGATATAAATCGCTGGCCATTAGGCTCTTCAATCAGAAAGTAAGTATTTAATACGGTTCCGGATGTCAGCAATGCTACATCTATACCTGTATTCCAATTATACATCCTGGAACTGTCCTGCTGGGCCAATAAATTATAGGCTTGCAAGAAGATGATCAAGATCAAAAACCGTTTCATCATGGGGCAAAAGTAATCAAAGTAGCACCAATAAGAGATCAGAGCTCTACCCTTTCTCCAATCGCTGCGGATTGATAAATCGCTTCTACAATTGCTATATCTTTCATTCCTTCTTCTCCGGGTACCAATACTGGTTTATCCTGGATTATAGCCATTGCATCATCATCCATCTGCACGGCTTGTTGATTGCGTTTCATTGCTCTGAGGATAATACCATTACTGGCTTCTCCTTTAACACCACTGTAAGCTTGGAAAGGCTCTAGATAATACGAGCCCCTTCTACATTCAATATTTAAAAGATTCATTCCTTCGCCAAATGAAGTCTTCCCTCTGGCCACTGCACCACTTGGGAACTCAAGCATAAATTCTGTGGTTTCATCTACTTCTGTAAAAACTTGTGGTCGCTTGGTTGAGTGTGATGCGGTAACAGCAATGGGTTCTTCTCCAGCGGCATATCTGGCAGCATTAAGAGGATACACCCCCATATCATACATTGCCCCTCCTCCCATAGCTTTTTTCATCTTCCAGTGATCTTTGCGGCTTTCATAATAACCAGCTTCAGCTGTAATCGTTTTTATTGCACCAAATGGCTTTTCATAGGCCCACTTCATGATCATCCTTGTATTGGTCTCGTGTTGCATGCGATATCCAATGGAGAGTTTTACCCCATTCTTTTTACAAGCATCAATTATTTTCTGGCACTCAGCAGCTGTCCTGGCCATCGGTTTTTCACACCACACATGCTTACCAGCTTCTGCAGCTTTAATGGCATATTCAGCATGAAGGCCGGTAGGAAGGACAATATATACTACGTCAATGCCATCATCATTGGACAGTTGATGCATGTTCTCGTAATTATAGACATGCTTGTCTTTTATTTTATACTTATTCTGCCAGATAGGTATCTTTTCAGGGCTTCCTGTTACGATGCCTTGCAGATGACAATTTTTAGTCAACTGTAATGCTGGGGCCAATAGATCTCTGCTGTAATAACCCAATCCTACCAATGCGACTCCCAGAGAGGAATTCATTCTTGGCAATGGAATTCCCCATGCTGCAGTTGCAATGATTGATTGTTGAAGAAAGGTTCTTCTTTTCATTATGAAGTTTTTTGTATTTGGTATTTATAACGTGATAGCTTCAATAAGCGTATTGGTAAACTATGCTTAGAATTATAATATTTTGTTGACTTATCAATTCTCCTTAAAACGATAGGAGCCCAAAGATTATCTTTAGGCTCCTATTTTTATTTAATAAGTGGTTTTACTAAATAAATTCTTCTCCACTTTCTAGTACCCTGGATTCTGTTCCATTGCTTCATTAGCATCAAGTTCCTGAGCAGGGATCGGAAGTATAAACCGATCATTGGGATAACTGATGGTACAGATAGGTGCGGTACAATCTGTTCTCACGACATCCCTTTTTAGTCTCATCAAATCCCATAGTCTGTGTCCTTCATAGGCTAGTTCGATTCTTCTTTCTTTAATTATTTCTTCGATCAAGTCATTGCCTGAAAGCGATACTTCCGGAGCTGATTGCCATGCTCTTCTTCTTACAGCCATCATGTCTTCAATAGCTCCATCTTCATTATTGTTTCGAGCTCTGCATTCAGCTCTGATCAACATAACTTCAGTCAATCTAATTACCGGCGTATTATCATCGCCAATAACGGATGGGAATTTATTCATTCTATCCCAGCCAAAAGTACCACCTCCAACAGTTGAATCTGGTTTGAAAAGTGTACTTCTCAAGTCTTCCGGGTCGATGATCAATCTTAAATCATCAGAAGGTAGATAATCTCCATATCCCTCATTGATATACATCCTTCCAAGTGCATCGGAACCATTGTTATCAACAGCGGTCATGATAATTTCAAACAGTGCGTCAGGCTTTGTATCAGGACCAGCCCAAGCAGCTAAAAAGGATTCTGAAGGCAACAATGAACCAGCCGCATTAATAACTGTAGTAGCCATTGATTCAGCCTGAGAATAGTTTTCCATATAAAAATATATTCTGGCAAGTATTGCCTGGGCAGCTGTCTTATTCATACGCCCTGGTCCATCACCATTGACATTCATTTTTGATATACCAGCTTCCAAATCCGCTATAGCAGCAGCATATACTTCTGCAACAGTAGATCTTCCGGGTTCTGCTGTTTCATCGAATTGTGTGACTATTGGTATTCCAGGATGTGATGCGCCTGGGGTAAAACCATAATGTTGTGCGTAGATCCTGCATATGTCAAAATGTGCTAGTCCACGCAATGCCATTGCTTCACCAATGATCTGATCAGCCTCATCAGAAACCTCTGGAGGTAAATCTACTTCAGCATTGATGATAATATTGAATCGATTTATAGCTTCATAGACTTCCGTCCATATTTCTTCAGATATAAAATCGAGGTCAGTGCCACTATATTCGGCCCATTCTTTGGCTCTGTTGGCACTGGAATTTTGTTTAACATCATCAGACATTACATCCGGCACCAGTATAAAGTACCTCCCGTAATAATCAGAATTCTGCAACTGAGAATATGCTCCTAATAATAAGGTCTCCATGTCACTGAGTGACTGAATAGCATCTTCTTCTGGTAAAGCTCCACTAGGTGACAACTCTAAAAAATCTTCAGAACAAGACAACAGGAACAAAGTGAGAAAACTTATATATAATATTTTTTTCATTTTAATCATTTTTAAAATTTAACATTTAATACCTTCTCTTTCTAGAATCCTAAATCTATACCGAAGGATAATGTCTTTAAGTTGGGAACAGGAGAATTTACAAATCCATTGACATCTGCTTCTGGATCAAGATAAAGGTCTCCATCTCTTGTCCATGTAAGCATATTGGTACCTCTGAAATAAACTCTTGCACTTGCAATAGAAGCTTTATCAAGCAGATCTCTAGGGATATTGTATCCTACTGTTAAGTTTCTAAGGCGTATATGGGTTCCATCATTGAGCCATCTTGAAGATCCTCTCTGATTACTGTTGGATCTATTTCCCCACTGAAACTTGGGTACATTGGTAACATCTCCTGGATTCTGCCATCTATCCAGAACAAGATTGGTTTGTGACCGGGGTGTAAATCTTCCATCTCCCTGGAGCACCCATGCAGTAGCATCATATAACCAGTTGTCCCATGAAAAAGTGAAATTTGCATCGACACTAAAGTTTCCATAACTGATAAGGCCATTAAATCCACCAAAGAAATCAGGATTTCCTGACTTACCGATAAAGAATTGCTCAGCTTCACTGATACTGCTTGTGGTTTCTCCTCTTGTTTCATCTGTATACCATAGAGGGGCACCATCATCAGGATTTACTCCTGCCCAATCGAACACATTATATTCATTATAATCTCTTCCTTCTTCTCTGAGGAATCTATCATGTGTTCCTGCTCTGAAAGGTTCATCTAGCTTGGTGATCTTATTCTTCAGGAAGGTAATATTACCACCTAGTGACACATTCAATTTGTCACCACTCACTATAGGTGCATTTAAAGTAATCTCAACCCCACGGTTTCTCATCGCACCGAAGTTTCTAATTGCTGATCTAAATCCGGTTGTTCTGGACACCGGTACATCAAGCAACAGGTTGTCAGATTCTCTGTTAAAAAATTCAATGGTTCCTGATAAGCCATTATTGAGTATGGCAAAGTCAAGCCCTATATTAAATACTTTGCTTTCCTCCCAGGTAAGATCTGAATTACCAATCTGAGTAGGAGCTCCACCAGGTGATCCAGCATAATCTATTTCAGAGAATGCTACTACCCTTAATGCCTCAAAATTCTGTAAGCCTGCATTTCCAGTAATTCCGTAACTGGTTCTTAATTTCAATTCATCGATGAAGGTAACATCTTCCATAAATGCTTCCTGATCCAATCTCCATGAAGCACCAATTGCCCAGAAGTTTCCAAATCGACTATTTACTCCAAATCTTGAAGATCCATCATTTCTAATCGATGCCTGGAGATAATATTTATAATCATAATTATAAGCTACCCTTGCAAAAATTGATTCAAATGTTGATGCTGTTTCACTACTGGAAGCAGGATCACCTGCAGCAGCGTTTTCAAGAGTTCTCAAGTTTGGATTAGGAGGGAATTCTTCTCCAAAAGCAGAAACTGATCTTTGTTCTGTACTTTGTGCTTCATATCCTGCCAAAACATTAAAATTATGAACATCAGATAGTTCAAAATCATAAGTCAATGTTTGAGTACCTATCCAATTGGTATTGGTTCTTCTGGTTTCTCTACCGAAACCTCCGGTGTTTCTTCCATCACCATATCTTGAATTCCTGAAGTAAAACTCATTGTAGTTTAGAATATCAAATGACCATGCAGATTTAGCAGTCAGTCCTTTAATGATTTCATAAGATCCAGAGATTGTGTTTATAAATCGATCCATAGTCCATTCTTGATTATCATCTCCACTTAAACTACCGATGGGGTTATTACCACCCATGAAGAAGGATTTATGGTCAGCATAAAATAATCCGGATGCATCTGTTGCAGGAATAACAGGCGCCAATAAGTACCCATTATACATCGGATTGGCCCATCTTGTTGCATCATTCATTCCTTGCTGACTGGTTCTTGAAACATTAAGATTATTTTCAATTTTGAATTTGTCAGAAGCTTGAATACCAAGGTTCACCCTTCCGGAAAACCTATCAAGTTGTGAATAAATGATTGGAGCTTCTTGTTTAAAATATCCGGCAGATGCGAAGTAATTTATCTTATCATCTCCTCCGGAAACACTAAGATTATAATCCTGATTGGCTCCAGTTCTGGTCAATTCATCAATCCATCGATTGTCAACTCTGACAGTGCCTAGTGTCCAGGATTGTCCATCAGCTCCCGGCGTAATATCTACAGCAGGCATTCCTGAAATTGGATCCGGGAAATTGTTATTAAATCGATCAATTGCTGTGGCAAGATCAGTACCACGATTTAATTCTCCTTCAAGGAATAAATCAGTGTATTCAGTTGCGGTCAGACCTCTCAATCTTTTAGAATCGCTTACAGCCCATCCATTTAATCCATATTGAGCTGAAAAATTAACTTTTGGTTTACCTGATTTTCCACTTTTTGTAGTTATCAATACTACACCATTTGCCGCTCTTGCACCATAGATTGCAGTTGCTGATGCATCTTTAAGTACATTAACAGACTCAATGTCATTGGGGTTAATGGTAGCCAATGGATTACTGGTCTCAGCACTACCCGTAAGGTTTCCTGAGGCAACAGGTATTCCATCTATTACAAATAATGGTTCACTTGAAGCAGAAATTGATCCCTGGCCTCGAATCCTGATCTGGACATTGGCTCCAGGTTGCCCGTTACCCATATTAGCCTGTAATCCGGCTACATTACCTTGCAGGATCTGTTCCACAGATGCAAGAGGAACGGATTCCAACTTATCACTCTTTAATGTCGTTACAGCACCTGTCAGCGATTCTCTGGTTGCAGTACCGTATCCTGTGACTACAACTTCTTCCAATAAGGCTGAAGAAATCGCCAGGACGACATTGACTTCGTTATTGCCTGGACTCACAGACATCTCCATCGTTTCATAACCTGTGTAACTAATGACAAGCACCCCTTCATTACCAGGGACATCAACAGAAAAGTTACCGTCGAAGTCGGTAATTGTTCCTACGTTGGTTCCCTTTACAAGAACGGTAGCACCTATCAATGGTGCTTCTGTATCTGAAACATTACCGGTTACTGTAAATTGTGCAGCGGCACCCATACCCATACTTAAAAAAAGTATAAATAGGGTGGCCCTCAAATTGATTGTTTTCATACTACCCTTTTTTTTTCAAATGAATAAATTAGTTTTCTGAATTGGAGCTAGAGTCGGATAAGCTGTGAGGCTTGCATCTAAACTAATAATAAAATGTTATTTAATACACAAATAAGGCTGTATTATTTTGTCGACATGACTAAGATCATATCATTCTATTGAGGTAATAAATAAAAACGATACTTTATGCTGTTATTATAAGGAATTAGCCAGCGTTTTTGCAATCTGAAACGTTTAATATTGTTGTCTGATCCGTTCCTCTGAAATAGAGGACATGGAAAATGACATTTATGAAATAAAACAGAGGCCTCCTCACATCAAGAAAGCCTCTGAATATTTTCCTAATTACCCTACATAGTTTTGTTGTCTAAAATCAAGATTGGATTGTTAGAACAGGTAATTCAATTAACTGAAATTCCGCTCACCAGATATCTGCCTTGATCATTGGCCTCAATTCCAAGTGTTAATTCTCGATTATTGCTCATCAATAAATTCAACTCACCATCTTCCATTTCAGCCTCCAGGGGTTGAGCATCTTTGAGAGATTCGTGCATTTTGTCAAACATGTTTAGATGAAAGTCCATGTCACCCATATCCTGGAAATCTTTAGTGGTGTGTTCAGTAATAAATGCTTTCCACTCTTCCTTATTACTTTGCCCGATTACTTCTAGAAATTTCATCACCAATGATTCTATAATTGCTTCTTCTGCTTCCGACATGTCTTCTGCTTCATCTGACGGATCGGGTGTGTATCCGGGTTTTAATAAGATTCTGGCTATTTCCCAAGGAATCATTTCCCATTTACGTTGTGCTCTATTGGTCATAAAAATGATGGTTATGTCTTCTTCCAGGTATCTTAAAAAATCTGCAAAGAAAATTCCATTCCCACCATTATGAGTAACCAGGTCGGTATTTCGGGGAGTAGGAAAAATGGCCCAACCATATCCGTAATAGGTCCCAGCACCATCACCTTCCTCAATATGACGCGAATAATGTTTTTTCTTGGCTGCATCAGAAAGGATAACATCTCCTTTCAATGCCTGGTCATATCGATACATATCTTCAACTGTAGATAGAATTCCTCCGTTTCCTTTAAGATGCCATCCCGGACCTTCAGCCCCCCAATTCTTTTCCGATAATTTACCCCATTCATTACCTTCCCGGTCATAGCCTGTTGTCTCCAATAATTTGGTTGCAGGTGAAAGTACATATCCCGTAGAATTCATTCCTGCCAGTTTAAATAAATGCCTCTGCAAATATTCCTCATACGTCATCCCGGATTGTTTTTCAATGATGATTGCAAGAAAACTGTAACCTACATTTGAGTATCTGTACTGTGAGCCGGGGTCAAATCTCAGGGGTGTTGAAAGAGCCCTTTTGATAAAGTCTTCCTTGCCAATCAACTCATCATCACTTCCGATGGCTCCGGGAAATCCTGATGAATGCGTCAATAAATGATGTATGGTAATGTCCTTCTTATCATCAGGCACATTATTTATATACTTACTCATCAAGTCATCCGTCCTTATCTTGCCCTGTATTTCTAACTTCAGGATGGCAGCTCCTGTGAATGGTTTTGTAATTGATCCTGTGGTAAATACAGATTGAGGAGTGATTTTTGTTTTCGATTTTCTGTCAGCATATCCATATCCTTCAGAATGGATTACACGCCCAGCTTTTGCAACCAGAACACTACCGGAAAAACCTTTTTTTTCCATTGCATCCAAATAGTCTGTAATAATATTCTCTTGACCATAAGTAAGCCCACCTATTAAAAAGGACATTATAATTAACCCAATAATTTTTTTCATTTTCTATCTTTTATGAATTAACGATACCCAATGATAAGATTCAAATCAACCTAATATCCGATTTTCTTATCAATGTCTTCAATTTTGGTATCAAGGTGTTTCAAAATGGGATGAAGAAGTTCATAACATATTAAATACCTTTCATACCATATTAAATCTCCAACTCACATCACTCCCTATATTTGTACAGCGTGTCTTTAAAAAATAAAATACCCATCATCATCCTTCACATCCTTTTCTGGTTGTTGTCCTCTTATTTTTTTGTTACATTTTTCTCCATTGAAGCTCAGGAAGTCAGTATAAATACAGATGGAGAAACCATCACTGAGACCTATTATGATAGTATTCTCCAGGAAGGTCTCACGATTGGAATATTAATTAGAATAATATTCTTCTATTTCCATTTGAATATTATACAAAATTACCTCACCACCAAAAAGATCACCAGATATATACTTGGATTGGTTCTACTAATAGGATTTGCGTTTCTTGCAGAGAATATAATCGTAGCCCTGCTTTATAATACCTGGCCTGTCCCTGGTATCGAGAGGATTTTCATAATGATTTATACATTCTATGGATTAACATCACTGGGGTATGGGTTGTATTATGCATGGAAGTCATCTGAGATTGCTAAATCAGAACTTAAGCAACAAGTAGTTCAATCTGAGCTAGCCGCTTTGAAATCTCAATTTGATCCTCACTTTATTTTTAACACCCTCAATAGCCTGCTGTACATTGCTGAAAAAGAGGGAAATCAGAAAATTTCTCAGGCCATTGAAGAGATGTCAGCTTTGATGAGATCCATTATTTATGACTTTAAATCTCCTACAATCTCTCTAAACACAGAAATTGATCTTATCAGGAAATACATAAATCTACAATTGCTTAAGTATGATGAAAAGGATGAAATATCCATTGACCTATACCTGGATCCTTCATTGAATGACCATGATGCTGAAATTGCACCTTTGATTTTGCTGCCTTTTGTAGAAAATGCAATGAAACATGGAATAGACATCTATAAAAAATCTGTCATTAATATTGAAACTAGTCTTCAAGAGGGCAACCTTACCTTTGCGGTAAGCAATACCAATCACTCATCTGAAGTAAATGTACAGGGAGGAATAGGATTAGAAAACATCAGAAAGAGATTAGTGATTTTGTATCCAAAACAACACAGCCTGAATATTGAAAATGGGCTACTGTATAAAATCAAATTAGAACTAAATCTAGATCATAAATCATCACAGATACTATGATTACATGTATCATCATAGATGACGAACCAAAAGCAATAGATCTGCTTAAGTTGTATACGGATCGACACGAAGATATATCTGTTGTTGGTGCCTTCAGAGATCCTATTGAAGCCATTAGGTTTCTTGAATCCCACCTCGTTGATTTGGTTTTCCTGGATATTAATATGCCAAAGATCAATGGAATATCACTTGCTAAAATCATTGATAAAAAATCACAGATTATTTTCACTACAGCCTATTCTGAATATGCCGTTGAAAGTTATGATATCGGTGCTGTGGATTATCTTTTGAAGCCGATTTCCTATGAGCGATTCTATAAGAGTATCGATAAAGTGAGAAATCAAATTAAAAAACAACAACTTAATTCATCTTTCATCCTCATTAAAAGTGGAAATACATCCCACAGAATAGAGGCAAATCACATCCTTTTTCTTCAGAAAGATGGCAATTACATCTTTTACCATACCAGCTCCATTCGTATAATGGCCAGGGAAAGTACATCAGAAGCACTAGATAAACTACCTGACCAATTTATTAGAGTTCATAAATCATTCATCATTAATTTGAACTGTGTAAGTAAATTCACTAATGAAAACATAACCATTGACAGTCATGAGATACCAATTGGGGAGTCCTTTAAAAAAGCAACACATAAGATCCTAAAGGAAATTAGGTGATATTGATAATGATTTAAATTACCTACATAGATTGTCTCTTGTAATAATTTATAGGCACATTTGCATGATAATGCTTAATTATAACCTGCTTTAAGAATTATACAAAATGAAAATACTAGTTATCGGAGGTGGAAATATGGGTATTACATACGCCAGAAGCTTTCTGCACAGCCATATCGTCACCAAAGAAAAAATGGTCATCCTTGAGAAGTCTTTGAAAAAAGCTGAAGAACTCAAAAAATCCGATGTTGGAACAGTTTATGGTGAACCAGGGGACTACATAAAAACCTGTGATTTGATCATTCTTGCTGTAAAGCCTCAAGATGTTCACATATTATTTGAAACGATTGCTCCATTTATCGATCATCAGCAAGTGATCATGTCCATCATGGCAGGAGTTAAGATGGCTACCATATCAGATGCGCTCGGGACTTTTAAAATTATTAGGGCAATGCCCAATCTTCCAGCTCAGATCGGTACCGGAATGACTGTATTTACTTCATCGGAAGAAGTGACCAGGATAGAATTGGTGATGGTTCAGAATTTATTAAACAGCACAGGAAAAGCCATTTATGTCGGAGAGGAAGATGCTATTGATGCAGCAACTGCCATCTCCGGTTCAGGGCCTGCTTATGTATTTTACTTTATGCAATCACTGATTGAGTCAGCCAAAGATATGGGTTTCAGTCAGGCACAGGCTGAACTGCTCACTTATCAGACATTTAAAGGTGCAGTAGACCTATTTAATAAATATGATTTTACTTGTGAAGAATGGATCTCAAAAGTTTCTTCCAAAGGAGGGACTACTGAAGCCGCTTTCAACAAGTTTAATGAAAATCATCTAAAGAAAGATTTTCAGTCAGGAGTAAATATGGCCTTGACCAGGGCAAAGGAATTAAGTTTAAAAAGAGATTCCTAAGCTTGACCAACGGGAAAGATTAGTAAGCTCGGTTTAGTAGGTAGTAGGTAGACTTACTTTTAGCATTTTTCAAAATCCATTTCTGAATGCATTTAATTATAAGGATCAGTTTCCCTCATCTCCAAATGTAAACAAGATATCTCCTGTAGGCATTACTTCCATGCTGAACGCCTGACTTTGATCCGGATCATAATCTTGTTCTGATTGAGAAGCTCCGGCTATGATGTTAATGATCAGATCATTATCAATTGAAGCTACAGATCTCTTGATAATTTCGCCATCTATCTTTGTACTTGCAATGGATTTTCGCGAGATGAGTTGACCGTTTTTATCGAGTGTCACGAGAAAGTAGTCATATTGTAAGATTGCACCCCGCCAATATATGATCCCAATATAGTCGTCTTGTTGAGGCAATTGAATGCAAGGAATGTACTCGGTAGTATCACCATCTATTTCTTCCCACTGTCCGATAAATGCATCTATTGCTTCTAAGGGTAGGACTTTATTATTCCTGCTGAATACATCTATGGTTTCTTCACTCAACGTTACAGGAAGATCCACCTCAGGAAAAAAACTTAAAAACTCGGTAAAAGTCATAAATACTTATTAAGCTGCAAATGTAGGTTTTATCATGATTTTTTGAATCAAAATAGAATTTATTCTAACTAATTGATTACCAGAAATTGTTCATTCTTTGAGTTAAATTAGACTGATTCTAAATAAAAAATAGCATTCATCTGATATGGGTTTCAGGTGTTTATTAAATAGTTTTGTACAACTCAGATTTTAAATTCAATTATATGAGCTGGATAACCGACTTTCTTACTTCCAGTATTGGGAGAAAAATCATTATGAGCTTAACAGGAATATTCCTGATAACTTTTTTGATTGTTCACCTTGCTGGTAACTTACAATTGCTGAAGTCCGATGGTGGTGAAGCATTTAATTTATATGCTTACTTCATGACTTCTAATCCCTTGATCAAGGCTGTATCTTATGGTCTGTATTTCTTTATCTTATTGCATACTGTTGTAGGAATTGCCTTATGGGCAAAAAACAAGAAAGCTAAGGGCAAAAGAAACGCCATGGTATCAAAAGAAAGCTCAACATGGGCTTCACGAAATATGGCCTTATTGGGTACATTGATTTTTGCATTTATTCTCATACACATGGGTGATTTTTGGTTGAAGATGAAGCTCGACCAGACACCTTATGCCACCTATGATGGTCAATCATACAAAGACCTTTATGCTCTATGTATGATGACATTTAGCAACGTGTATTTTGTTATTGCCTATGTGATAGGTATGATCGTATTGGGATTCCATTTATGGCATGGATTTCAAAGTGCATTTCAGACACTTGGACTCAACCATCCCAAGTACACCCCTATCATCAAAGGATTGGGCAAAATATTTTCAATTGTTGTCCCATTGGGATTTGCAGTCATCCCGGTTTACATGTATTTATTCATGAAATAAACCACCTACAATTAAAATTACTTTCAAAAAGTAAAAAAGAAAGAAAATGAAATTAGATCCAAAAATACCCAAAGGCCCACTGGCAGAAAAATGGACAAAATATAGAGGCACGATGAATCTCGTTGCCCCCAATAATAAAAGAAGAATTGATATTATCGTTGTTGGAACTGGCTTAGCAGGAGCTTCTGCTGCAGCTTCACTTGGAGAATTGGGATATAATGTAAAAGCATTTACCTTCCATGATTCCCCGAGGAGAGCTCACTCTATTGCAGCACAAGGAGGAATCAATGCTGCTAAAAACTATCAAAACGATGGTGATTCAGTCTATCGGTTATTTTATGACACCATCAAAGGTGGCGATTACAGAAGCCGGGAAGCTAATGTACATAGGCTCGCTGAAGCTAGTACAGAAATCATTGATCAGTGTGTGGCACAAGGAGTACCATTTGCCAGGGAATATGGAGGCCTGCTGGCCAATAGATCATTTGGAGGTGTACAAGTGTCCAGAACCTTTTATGCGCGAGGACAGACCGGTCAGCAATTATTAATTGGAGCATATTCAGCTCTTTCACGACAGATTTCTTTAGGAAATGTCGAGATGTTCAATCGTCACGAGATGATTGACCTCGTAGTCGTTGATGGAAAAGCAAGAGGAATTATAACAAGAAATTTAATAACAGGAGAGATTGATCGACATAGTGCACATTGTGTTGTTCTAGGAACCGGAGGATATGGCAACGTATTCTATCTTTCCACTAATGCAATGGGATGCAATGTTACAGCTGCATGGAAATCTGTTAAAAAGGGAGCTTTAATGGCCAACCCATGTTTTACACAGATTCACCCAACTTGTATTCCTGTAGCCGGTGATTATCAATCTAAATTGACATTGATGTCAGAGTCTTTAAGGAATGACGGAAGGGTTTGGGTACCTAAGAAGCTTGAAGATGCAAAAGCGGTACGTGAGGGCAGGCTTAAGCCTACTGATATTAAAGAGGAAGACAGAGATTACTATCTAGAAAGGAGATATCCGGCATTCGGAAACCTGGTTCCTCGGGATGTTGCATCCAGAGCTGCTAAGGTTGAGTGTGATAAGGGACATGGTGTGGCTCCAACAGGACTTGCTGTATTCCTTGATTTTGAAGATGCAATTATGCGATATGGAAAATCAGAAGCATCGGCCAGGAGATTGAATGGAGAAGCTACTCCTGCCAAGATCCGTGAATTGGGTGAAGAAGTGGTCAAGGCAAAATATGGTAACTTATTCCAGATGTATGAAAAGATCACAGCTGATGATCCATATAAAACACCAATGAAAATTTACCCTGCCGTTCATTATACGATGGGGGGCATCTGGGTTGATTACAACCTGGAAACCAATGTACCTGGTCTTTTTGCTATGGGGGAATGCAACTTCTCTGATCATGGAGCCAACCGTCTTGGTGCTTCAGCATTGATGCAAGGATTGGCTGATGGTTACTTTGTATTACCTTATACGATCGGACAATTCCTTTCTGGTGAAATAAGTACGCCAAGCATTCCTAATGATCTTCCGGAATTCATTGAGGCAGAAAAACAATCTAAGGAAAGAATTGAAAAATTGATGGCTATCCAGGGAAATCAATCTGTTGAAACCTTCCACAGAAAACTGGGCAAAATCATGTGGGAATATTGTGGAATGTCAAGGAATGCTGAAGGATTAAAAAAAGGTCGTCAGATGATCAGAGAACTTAGAGATGAGTTCTATCGCGATGTATTTATTCCAGGGTCTACTGACGAATTTAATCCTGAGCTGGAAAAAGCAGGAAGGGTTGCCGATTTCCTAGAACTGGGAGAATTGATGATGTTAGATGCTCTTGACAGAAATGAAAGCTGTGGTGGTCACTTCAGAGAAGAATATAAAACTCCTGAAGGGGAAGCACTCAGAAGAGATGATGAATACACCTATGTATCAGCGTGGGAATGGGACGATCAGGAGCCAATATTGCATAAAGAAGAACTAGTATTTGAAAACGTTGAGTTGAAAACCAGAAGTTATAAATAATACCATTATGAAGTTGACACTAAAAGTCTGGAGACAGAAAAACAATAAAGACAAAGGTCGATTTGAAACATACAATGTTACAGCAAGCGAGCACATGTCATTTCTTGAAATGCTTGACGTATTAAATGAACAATTGATCGCTGAGAAGAAAGAGCCTATTGCATTTGATCATGATTGTAGAGAAGGAATATGTGGTACGTGTAGCCTTACGGTAAATGGACGACCTCATGGCCCCATCCAGGGAACGACAGTTTGCCAGGTACATATGTTTAACTACAAAGATGGAGACACCATTACCATTGAACCATGGAGATCCAGTGGTTTCCCTGTTGTAAAAGATTTGGTCGTAAATCGAGGAGCTTTTGACAGGATCATACAAGCCGGAGGTTTCATTTCTGTAAATACTGGAGGTACACCAGATGGAAATGCAATACCTGTTGAAAAAGAGAATGCAGATAAAGCAATGGATGCCGCAGCATGCATTGGCTGTGGAGCTTGTGTCGCAGCTTGTCCTAATGGATCTGCAATGCTTTTCACCTCTGCCAAAATATCTCATTTAGCTCTACTCCCACAAGGAGAAACCGAACATGCTAAGAGATCTAAAGCTATGGTAACCCAGATGGACAAAGAAGGATTTGGTTTCTGTTCAAATATAGGCGCATGTGAAGTTGAATGTCCTAAAGAAATTAAACTTGATAATATTGCAAGGATGAATAGAGGATACCTTTCTTCTATATTTGGAAATAGAAAATAATTAAATCGCATTATTAAAATAGCTCCGTAACCATCATTATTACGGAGCTATTTTTATTTATACCTGAAGCATCAGTATCTACACTTAAAAATTCAGGTTAATGCCACCCCTTAAAGTAGTACCATTGAATCCAAATTGATTGACTTCCCATGGCCATTTAAATCTTCCACCAAGATCTGTTACAAAATCTCCTTTTGTATCAATAGGATCAGGATATACATTTAATAGATTGTTGACTGTTAAATTTATATTAGTATCTGAATTTAATTGATATCTAAAGATGAGATCCGTAACGACTTTGCCACCAAAAGTCTGATCTTTTGAAGGGTCATCTGCGTGTTGCCAGGTCACTTCACCAAAATAAGTATTATTCAAAGAGATATCTAAGTCTTCATTCAACCTATAATTTGCTCCCAATGTAAATTTTATATCTGGTCTAGCTGTAGTTACTCTTGATTGTTCTTTTCTGTTAAAAATGTCATAACCTGCAGATTCAAATACTGGTGGAGCATTGACTTTATTATCATCCTTAATTTTAGTCTGATTATAATTAAGAGCAAATGTCAAGTCCAACTTGTCACCTATATTGTTTGTATTATATACAAAATCGACACCCTGTGTCCTTGTATCAATCGCATTAACAAAAAACTTGATACTGGTTACACTATTATTTATCAATACTTCTTCTACTGGATTAGTTGATGTGTCATCACCGTCAAATCCTATTTCACCAGTAAATAACACTCTGTTATCAAGATTAATATTATAGTAATCTAATGTCAAAGAAGAATTATCACCTATTTTATAGGTTAAACCTGCAGAAAGATTGAAACTCGTTTCTGCATCAAGAGCAGGAACACCCAATCCCTGGATTACATCACTTACATTATTAAATGTACCTTGATTGGATACCGTACCACCTGAAACCAAGGTCTGGATATTACTTAAGTAGATCTGATGTAAAGATGGCGCTCTGAAACCAGTACTTACGGATGCTCGAATCGCTCCCTTTCCTCCTCCTAATAACTGTCTCAGATTTAACTTCCAAGATACATTATCACCAAAATCAGAATAGTTCTCATATCTGATTGCTCCACCAATTAAAAAATCCCTCGACACATCAAAATCTACCGCCCCATAAACTCCAATATTATTTCTGCTCTCATCAAGAGCATTTTCCGGAGTAAGACCTGGAAAGGATTGGGCACCGCCTTCAATATATGATTCCTCCTGACCTGCAATTACTTCAAAACTTTCACTTCTGATCTCTGAACCAAATGAGAGAGAAACCTTTTCCGTTGTTTTTACAAAATCTATGTTACCAACAATATTTCCAAATCGATAACCTCCCGGATCAAATTCAGTAGGACTATTGGGTAGCAGAGCAACATTAATTGTATTGCCAATTAAATAATCTACTCCATTCCCTCCATATGTGAGACTCACATCTGAATTCCAATCACCAAATTGATACCTGTTGCCCAATGTTAAGAACAAATCAGCTATATCGGTTTCAAAAGTTGGTTGGAATCCATTATAAGTTCCTCCCTGTGGTGTTAACAAACCTGCATCATCTGTTATCCAATAAGGAGCTCTATATAATGCAAATGATTTACCACTTCTCATGGTAAATAAAGTATTCCCGTAGAATTGACCTTTCCCATCTGAATAATTAGTACCAAAGTTGATACCTGCATTTACAAGGTCATATTCAGGTTGACCGATGATCATCCCCAGATCAGGATTTTGCTGTATCCAGGGATTTGTGCCGTTTAAAATGGCATCGTCTCCAAAAATTACTCCAAACAATCCATCTCCACCTGGTTCTCCAGCTCTATCTGTATAATCCTGATGATAATAACCAAGATTCAAATTCATAAACCCATCTGCACCAAGATTGAACCCTCTATTCAAATTAGCACTATACATCAAACCATCTCCTTCTGTTGTAATACCTGATTCTACATTTAGATTGGTCTTATTGGTTTTCTGTTTTAAAATTATATTAATGACCCCAGCTATGGCATCAGAACCATATTCAGCACTGGCACCATCTCTCAGGACTTCCACTCTTTCAATCATATTTGCAGGGATACTTTTCATATCTACTCCTACTTCACCTTTACCTGGCGTATCATTTACATAAACCAGAGAACTTTGATTTTTTCTCTTCCCATTTACAAGTACTAAAGTTCTGGAAGGCCCAAGATTTCTAAGCTCTGAAGGGTCAAAATGTGCTGTCGCATCTGAAATCGTCTGATTGCTTGAATTATAGGAAGGAATTTTATAGTTAATGATTTGTTCAATTGTATTCTGCCCGCTTGTTACCATATCAGCAGCATTTATATTGTCAATTGGAACTGCTGAAGTTAAAATGGTTCTTGGTCTACCCCTGCTTCCCACTACCACAACTTCATCAAGTTTGCTATCACTCTGAATTAAAACTATTGTAAGATTATCGGTACTTTCATCAACTTCCAATAATTGAATTGCATATCCCAGATATGTAATTTCGAGTTGCGTAGGAAATGATGATACATTTAATTGAAACCTTCCATCAAGATCAGAAATGGTTGCCTCCCCACTTGCCAGATCCCTTATGGTTGCACCGACCAAAGAAGTTCCATTTTCTTCTTTAACAATTCCACTTAAAGATTGGGCACCAATTAAAATTGGCAAAAGGAACAGGATGGTAAATAGTAAATTTTTCATGTTTGTTTTGATTTTTTGATAAAATAAAAGAATGGTTATGGTTATAGATAACCATTTTAATTGGGTAATAACTCATTGATATAGCACTCTTGCTATTCAAGATAATCAACTTGTCGTTATTAGAAGAATAAAAGTCTGGATTTTAATAATACTCCACCTTCCTAAGGAACCGCATACCGAAAGTAATTTCGAGACTTATATTTCTGATGCGTCTTTCTGAAATGGTTACCGTCTGACCATTGAATGGACTGATGACATTGGGAATGGGAGGTTGCTCATATTGTAGAGATACATCAGGACTTATGGTCAACTCAATGAACCCACCATATAAATCACCAAAAGGAAAATCATATCCACCTCCAACGGTAAAGCCGTAGTTAAACTTATTCACATAAAACTCAATAGGATAAAAAAGGCTCTGAAATTCTTCGAATTCACTGAGATTGGTACTTACTGTATACTCTGCTCTGATGCCAAGCAAGTAATAAGGCCTGGCTTTCTTTTTATTAGTAGTATATCTTTTAGCAGCAGCAACTAGAGATACATTATTAAACTTAAATGAGTTATTGAAAGATGGCCCATTGAAAGTAAAAAGACGTATGGCACTTCCTCGTGTATGATATCCGACCTGTGCGAATAAGCTGCTTGTGCTTCCTTCAGTATAAGATTCTATGAATAAATCTCCAAACGCTGAAAATAACGGATCCCTGTCAAAATTATTCCATTGCTGCAGATTGATTGCCATTCCGCCTTTCGGACCAAAGTGAAAACTCTGCCCATTGGAAGTCAATGTCATAAATAACAGAATAACAGCATAAAAGAAACGCAACATCATTGATTTCATAATTCAATTGAGCTAGACTCCAAATTTATAAATATTCAAGACATACAACCCCTACAATACCATTTCTGTTAAATGATTTACTCAATTGCAAACAGGAATTCTGTGTCTTGATTTCTGCGAGGGTGTTTGGTATAAGCAGGTCGCTTTCCTTTTGGGGCAGTTTTACTTACGTAGATGTTTTGACCCGGTAGAGGTTCAGCACCTTTTGGCATTTTATTTTTTGCATACAGGTTGGCCAGTTTGATTCCATACTTCTGTGCAATTTCAAACATCGTTTCCCCATCAGCCATAGCATGAAATTCTACTTCTCCTTTATAAGACCTTTTCTTTCTGGAAAAGAAAACAATCTCACCCGGTTCCATCAACTTAGTCCTGTAACCAAATTCCTCATTGTGTTTCATTAATTCTTCTACATCAGCTCCAGTCCGGAGGGCCAACTCCTCTAATGTTTCCCCACCTATTGCAGTAGTCATTCTCACTCCATTAATCGTTGAAAAATCATAATTCCCGGAGCGATATGATTGGTTTTGGCTTGACTTTCTTAATCTTGAAGATTTAGGCTTATTCTTCGATTCTGATACTGAAGCTATAATTTTACCATTCTGATCTTCAGGGCTATAAAAATCGTATTCATACAACTCGTATCGTTCAATGATGTTTATCAACTTACCAGAATACTTGCGGTCTGTTGCATAACCAGCTTTTTTCAATCCTCGAGCCCACGACTTATAGTCATTGGATGAATACTGAAACAAAAAGGAATAGCGACCTACCTTGTCTTCTGTAGTAAGAAATTCAGAATGGGCTATATAAGATTCCATTGCTGAATCAAAAACTCTAAAACAAGAAGGAATGATTTTACCCTTTTTATCCCGGTCATCGTCCTCTATATAAAATCCATCTCCGTTCCACTTACCGCCACATTTTATACCGAAGTGATTATTGGCTTTACGAGCGAGTTCACTTCTGCCCCAGTTAGATTCAAGCAAACCTTGAGCGAGCTTAATACTTGCCGGAATTCCAGTACGTTGCATTTCAGATATGGCAATCTCCTTATATCGATTGATGTACTCATCAGCATGAGAAGAAGATGACAGACTATTCACCACTAATAAGTGCAAAGAAATCAACAGGACCCTCGTCATATTAAATATTTTTATAATATGTTATCAAAAAATGTACCTTTTTTCTACATACCCTGTGACTATTCACGTTTTTGGAGTCCCAATACTGAAATATCTAAGGATATTTTTTCGTATTATCGCAGACGGTTGCGTTAAGACCGGAATTTTATAACGAAACTAGACTATTGAAATTATGGATTTAATGAAATTACTCCAAGACCAGGTATCTGATTCTTTAATGGATTCAGTAATAGGACAATTAGGTGGAGGAGTGCAAAAGGAAAAAGCTTCTACTGCTGCAAGTGGAATTATGGATATGATGATGGGAGCTCTAGCCAACAATGCTTCAACTCCGCAAGGTGCCAATTCATTATTGGGCGCGCTTGACAGAGATCACGATGGAAGCATCCTCGATGATGTTGCCGGATTTCTTGGAGGACAAAAGCAACCTGCTAATCAAAAAATGTTGAATGGCGCAGGTATTCTCCGACATGTACTTGGTGAAAGACAAGATACTGCCGTTAACATGCTTTCTAAAGATACTGGACTTGACAAGTCACAGGTACTCAATATGATGATCAAGTTTGCACCCATGGTGATGGGCATGCTTGGAAAGGTTAAGAAACAACAGAATCTTGATGCAGGTGGATTGCAGGATTTCTTAAGAACTTCACAACAGACACAAAGAGCTTCTTCATCTGGTGGAGACTTATTTACGAGAATGCTTGACAGAGATGGAGACGGAAGTATCATGGATGATGTAGCTCAATCGGGTATTAAAGCCTTATTCGGTAAGTTATTCGGTAGAAAATAAGAGCAATGCAATTAGACATTTACCAGGTAGATGCATTTGCAGACAAATTATTCGAGGGCAATCCGGCAGCGGTTTGCCCTCTCGATTTTTGGCCAGGAGATGATCTTCTCCAGAGAATCGCTTTAGAAAATAATCTTTCTGAAACGGCATTCTTCCTGAAACAAGATGATGAATACCATTTAAGGTGGTTTACTCCTATAGTTGAAGTAAGATTGTGTGGTCATGCTACACTGGCTACGGCACATGTTCTTTTTAACGAACTTAATATTGATGCATCTACAATTTACTTCAACACCCTAAGCGGAAAGTTATCTGTCAGTAAAATTGAATTGGGAAAATATTTAATGGATTTCCCAGCTGATCATCCCACTCCCGTTATTGATGAATCAATACATACTTCCATTCACAATGCTTTAAATACAGATATCAAGGAATATTGGAAAGGAATGGACGACTTTCTTGTAGTTCTTGAAGATGAGGAAGAGGTTAAATCATTAGATCCTGATTTCCGGATGATATCTAAGCTACCTTCCAGGGGACTAATAGTTACTGCCAGATCAAGTGAAGTAGATTTTATATCTCGTGGATTTTTCCCTCAGACCGGTGTAGATGAAGATCCGGCTACCGGATCAGCTCATACCTTACTTACTCCTTATTGGGCTCCAAGGTTGAGGACCAACCGTATAAAGGCCATTCAATGGTCGCAACGCAAAGGATACTTTGAGTGCATCTATAAAGGAAATAGAACTGGATTAATTGGTCATGCAATTACTTATTTAAAGGGCAGTATCTTTACCAAATGATCATCAACTATTAAGCAATAAAAAAACAATGGAAGTATAAAACTGGTCCATCATTTATTTTCTTCCAAATATCTCTACTTCTGCAAGTGACATATGATTGGTCCCGACTAAGAATATCCTTACATATCTTCCCTTTTGATTGCCTACTAAGTCAAGTGGAGCATTACTGTTTACACCTTGATTTGCTCCGAATACTTTCCCATCTTTATTACTTTTAAATGGTTCTTCTGAAACAAGGACTGAGAAATTATTTAGCCTTTCATGACAACAATCTGTTCGCGGAAACACTCTCATGTATGTGATATCATAACTTTGGCCTAGGTCTATTTCCCACCATGGACTTTCTTCATAATTTGTAGTAGAGATCGTATTGTTAAAATAGTTTCCATCTGTCTTTCCATCTATTGCATTACTTGCAACTCTACCACCATAGGTACTTGATTGCCTCGTGACTTTGTTTTTTGACAAAATCAAGGTTTCAGTATATGGAACTGCAAGAGTTTTATAGAGGGAGGTTGGTGTACCGTATACCTCTACTTCAGCTAGGGCTAACATATTTAAATCATCCACTGTAGGCATTTCAATTCTGACATATCGTCCTTTTGTTTTTTTATTAAAAACTGCGCCGGTATTCCCAGGATTAGGCTGATTAGAAGCATATAGAAACAATCCACTTCCATCCCTAATGACAATAGAGTAATTATTCAATTGTTGTTTAAGATTCCCATCGGTTCTTCCGAAAACTCTAATTGAAGTGATATTAATTTCTTCTCCTAAGTCGACTTCCCACCACGGTGATTTGTTATCTTTTGCAGTTAAAGATGTTGTTCTGGAACTAAATCTGCCATCAGTTTTTCCATCCACTGCTTTATACGCAAATGCATTAGAGAAGGTGGTAGACTGTTTTGCTGGCATACTGCGAGCTACATTTTTATTAACATATCGATCGCCAGCAGTGAGTAATACCTGATCATATAATGCAGATCGAGAAGGATTATTTTTTCTTCCCCAAATAACAGCAGAAGTTTCCAGTGAGTTTTGTTCAGTTACTGAAGATTTAGTCTCAGGAATTCCATAAGTTAATCCTGGTGCATCAAGAACGATCATTTTAAACAACCAGCCAAAGCCGACAATTTGTTCTCCTGGCTGTGCATTATTCCAATCAATATTATACGGCTTATAGTAACAATCATTTTTAAGATTATTCTCAAATACAGCCAGGGCAATTGCCTTTCCACCAGTATTCTGAAAACCAGCTGCAAAAACAGCAACTCCTATTGCTATTGGGCCTATGGCACCTTTTAATGAAGGTCCAATCGCCTTGGTACCTAATTCTTTAGAAAAAATAGTGGCATCTTTAACGACTTGCTTAACTACCTCTTTAGTAATTATTTCGCCAGTAATCGCTGTAAAAGTTTCTGTTACAATAACTTTTCCAACAATACCTGCTTTTGCTGCTATAACAGATGAATAAGCAGCAGCACCCAAACCTACGGCACTCATTCCAACAGCCCCCACGCCTACACCACCAGAAGCGGCTATTAGTCCTGAAAAATCATCAAGATTTTCACCCAAATAATTAGGTATAGCCAACAATCTATCATCTATATATTGTGTATTTGATACATAGTTGGCCCCTAAGGGCAGCATGAAATCTCGCAACATAATACTCTGATCTCTAGAGAGGTATAATGGACTATCTCCTTTACAACATCGATTAAAATCTTCTATGCTTTTACCTGGCAATGGATCTGCATCTCTTGATAAGATGGAAAGCGTAACTGGTTTATATGGGACATTTTCAATATCTTTTGGATCGATTAATGTAGGGCCAGCTCCAAAATGTTCACCTGGAATATAGGGTTCATTGAGTTTAGCAGTTCCTCTTCTGGAATAATAAGCCCAGGCATCTAAAGTTTCTCGACTGGCCCTCGCCTGGTGATATCCTGCATATTCAGCAAATTGCTGGTTTAAAAAAGGGTTTCTTTTTTCTCTTAAAGCATCTAAATATTCCCCCACAAAAAACCCTATGTATTCGTACCGATATGATTTACACTCTGCACAATTCGGATCTTTATCTATGATTTTACTTTTCATATAATCATAAATAAAAGAATCATCCCTATATCTATAAGGCAATTTTACCTGTATGTATCTTTTCAACGCTTCATCCAAAATGAAATAGTAATTGCTATCATTCCATTTATCCTGGATAATATTTCCAATTCCATTTCTGTACTTATAGGTTAAATCACGAAATTTTTGAATTTCACTATTGGTGAAATTAAATGGTACATTATTCAATTCGTAGTATTCTGAAATAGATTGTGGAGTCACCTCAATATTGCCTTCATCTTCATTATCAATCATCGTAGATGGAGAATCGGTAGATGCTGACTGATCTTTAGTGTTGTCATATGAACGATCCACAGCAACGGCCAATACATATAGAAAACCTTGGTTCCCTCCTGTAGCACCGATATTTGTTCCTTTTTTATAGTTCGAATAATCTCTTTGAACGGGAACAGCGAATTCACCATTTTCCATTAGGCCATATGCATAAACATTTAATCCTAATTTATTCCATGCCTGTGCAACTTCATCTGGAGTTGCAAGGACCCAACCTTTTTCTATACACACATTTTTAGCTTGCTGCAATGTTAATCCTGCATTTTCATAATACTTGACTTCAGGGTAGCACCACCCATCTGGCCCGTTTTTTTGACCTTCATTACAAATATTCTTAATTGATATAGTCCCCTCAATCACAGTTGGATCCTGACTGGATAGATGGGATTTGGAAAGAACTAAGATTAAAAGACATGATATCAATGTGAACACTAAATGCATAATCGAGTCTAGAGTGGATGGTTTATTCATTTTTTTAATTCTCATAAGATGTTAGAAGAAGGGTCTTCTGGATATAATTTATTGATAAACAAGATAGAAAGAAATCTCATACAAATAATGTCTATCCCTCTACATCTTTATCTTCATCCACAATAATCTCTTCCTTTTTGCCAGCATTAAATCCAATGGGTTGGGTATAACCTATAATGGGCTTATTAGGCCGATCGTCATCGTAATCCTCCCACTCAGTAACCTCTTTTATAAATTCCTGGAAGTGACGTAGGATGAATCCTTGTTTTAATTCTTCAGGTCTTAAAATCTCCACATTTTTTGGTGGCCTGGGTTCTCCATAACCATCTATGTATGGATATACGATCATAACCATCACCTTACCATTAAAGAGTTGTTGATATATCAGACCACCCTGGGTCTTTACAATAGTCTTCTTAATGTCACTATCCTGGATCAATTCTCTCATTCCACTGTGCACTCTTCCCAGATCCAGTACAACTGCCTCCATATTCTCGATATGATCCCTTACTATGACCTTCCCGCCCAATTCCGTAGAATCGTTGATATAATTCAATGTATCAATGATCATTTCTTTTAATCCTTCTTTCCAACCCTTTCGATATTCAATTGTATTATCCAAAATCTTTTTATAGGCATTGACTTTTGCCGGAAGGCTTCCAAGGTCAAGCTTAATTTCATTCTTATTCTTGCTCATAATTGTACTTATGCCGTGAAAATAATCATAAAAATGCGTATCGGGGCGAAACTCAAAGAATAGAAAATATAAATAATAGTGGTATTTTTTTAATTACAAACAATGATATATCCTCCACATTAAAATTATCTGTAATACGGAGTTGCCTGATTGTCACAGGAGAACATGTATAAACTTTTCTTCAGGCTTAAACTATCTATAAATAACCTAAATAAGAGGTATAGAATACACATTAGAAAAAAATGTGATGGTATCGTTTTGGCATATAACCAGATGAGATGCAACCTGTGATATGATAAATTAAAATATAACCAAAACAACTCATTACACCATGTTTCAACAGAAAGACGAAAACCTGATACGTGATGTAAGGTTCTGGCTGGCACTTATAGTGCTGGGGGCGTTACTCAGTTTCTTAATAATATCTTATCCAGGATAATTTTTGGTTCGGATGTTATAGACAACTTTACAAAGTTGAAAGCCCATCGGTTAATTTCCGGTGGGCTTTTTAATTTTAAAGTAAACAAATCAGAAACGTCAAACATCTAACATTGAAGATCGTACATTAAACTTTCCTAAACCCCCTTATAATAAATTCTATAGATGACATCAGCATAGTCATCACTTACAAGCATGGTTCCATCTGGAAGTAATTCCACATCAACAGGTCTTCCCCATACATCATCAGTAGAGCTATCCAGCCAGCCATCTGCAAATGTCTTCACTCCCGTAGAATTTCCATTTTCATCTATGGTTACCAGCATAACATCATATCCTATCTTTTTCTTTCTATTCCAGGATCCATGTCTTGCAACGAAGATTTGACCCGTGAATTCTTCAGGGAATTGTGAAGCAGTATAAAATTCCATCCCCAGGGGAGCAGTATGAGGTCCCATATTCTGAACCGGAGCTGTAAAATCACTGCATGGCCGTTTATCACCAAATTCCGGATCAGAAATATCACCCTGATGACAATATGGATATCCGAAGTGCATACCTTTATCTTGAGGTGCTCTATTCAATTCACATTCAGGCTTTTCATCACCAAGCCAATCCCTGCCATTATCTGTAAACCATAATTCCCCTGATTCAGGATGCCAATCGAAACCAACAGTATTCCTTATTCCTTCATGTACTATTTCTCTGCCTGTACCATCTGCATTCAATCGGGTAATGCTATTGAATACCCTGTCTTCTGATTCACAAATATTGCAAGGAGCTCCTACCGGCACGTACAATTTACCATCTGGTCCAAAAGCTATGTACTTCCATCCGTGGTGTGTCTCAGTAGGATATTCATCATAAATTACTTCTGGAGTGCCCGGATCATCTAGTTTACTTTCTATATCAGAAATCTTCAGTATGCGATTGACTTCTGCAATGTAAAGATCACCATCCTTTACAGCGACTCCATTGGGCATATTCCCACCTTCAAGAAGCGTCCATTGTTTATCAGCCCGACCATCTCCATCTGTATCTTTTAATGCATAAACATTCCCTTTCCCCCTGGTGCCAACATATAATGTGCCTTCGGGAGAATAAGCCATTGATCGTGCATTATCCACATTATCTGCCCATACATCAATTGCAAAACCTTGTGGCAAGTTGACCTTATCAAGTGGAATTTCACCTTCATATGGTTTATCAGAAATGCTGATCGGCGGATTAATGGGTAGGGTTTTATAAATGGCGAATGCAATGAGAAGTAATAATGCAATGGCGAGTAAGACGTATTTTAATATTTTCATGATGTGCTATTGTGAGTTGTAAAGGTAACAATCGATCAACGAATAATTCTAGTGTTAGGTTTATTAGAATAAGGAATTGGTCTAATAATCTTTAATGACCACTAAAGTTCATATACATTTAATTAGATAAATAACTTTGCAGAGTCTTTTATGCATATTTCTAAATTGTATTTTTAATGTTGCAGCCAATATCCTATAATGGAATTTAAGAAGAGATACTTATTAGCCTTAATTCCCCTGATAATAGTCGGGTCCATTCTTTATTACTTCAGTGATATTGTAACATATGTGGTATTGGCGTGGGTACTATCAATGGTTGGAGCTCCGATCACCAGGAGATTAAGAAAGTATCTGGGGAAGACTTTGGCAGCCATTATCACCTTGTTTGTTTTTGTACTTGGGTTTACCTTGTTGTTTTACATATTCATTCCGCCTCTTGTTCAACAAGCACGTAATCTTGCAGGAATTGATTATGAGGAGATAGCTTTAAAACTTGAGGAACCTATAAGTGACTGGGAAAATTGGCTGGAGGAGAAAGGACTTATTGAAAGCAGTGGCCCTGAAGTGATTGAGGATACTATCGAAGTGGAAGAAGATCCACTTGTAATAAGTCGGACAGTACGTCTTGATTCTTTAATACAATCTGGAGGAGATACATTGAATAATACCAATATTTCTTTGGTGATCAACATCCAGAATCCTCACGACCATGAAGACGAAAAAGCAAAAGCCACCGAAGTACAGGTTACGGATAGTTTCTTCGATCGTTTAAGAAAAAATCTATTCTCCCTTATTGATCCTTCCATGATTCCTGAAATCTTCAGTTCGGTTGTAGGTTTTCTGGGAAATATTCTGATCGCCATTATGTCCGTATTATTTATTGCATTCTTTTTCCTCAGGGAACAAGGGTTATTTAATACTGCAGTGGACTCCATGATTCCTGACAAGTTTACCAAACAGACCAATCACGCCATTGAAGAAACAACCAGATTACTTATCCGGTATTTTACAGGAATCTTATTTCAGATAACAACCATTACGCTTTTTGTATCTATTGCTTTATCAGTGCTTGGCGTTAAGAATGCATTGTTGATTGGTTTCTTTGCAGCATTGATGAATGTAATACCATACATCGGCCCCATCATTGGTGCCATGTTTGGTGTAGTAATCACCATAGCTTCATTTGCAGATCCTACCTTGCATGATCCTTTAACTCAGATATCGTTTTATTCCGATATCCTTCCTTCTTTAATGAAGGTTGTCATCGTATTTGCTACCATGCAATTATTGGATAATTTTATACTTCAACCTACCATCTTTGGTAAGAGTGTTAAGGCTCACCCATTGGAGATCTTCATAGTTGTTCTGGTCGGCGCCAAATTAGGTGGAATCCCAGGCATGGTACTTGCCATTCCGATATATACTGTAATCCGTGTGATTGCAAAGGTCTTCCTCAGCGAGTTTAAAGTAGTGAAGAGCCTGACAAGGTCACTGGAAGAGTGATAGATCAGTTGACAGTCACAGTCTCCAGTTGACACATCCAAATCATAAAGTTTTACAGTCACCTGATGTTCACCTAATTTCTGGATGATAGGTGCATATCCTGATCTCGATTCTTTCTGTTTAATATGGTATGGTTGGAAAGTGCTATTCCACAATCTGCAACTTGGCATACTGGAGCATGATGCGTTTCTCCTGGTTGGTGTCCAATTCCGGAAAATGAATGGTAGCAACATTTCGCTCGTCAATCTTCTTCACCTCGCCTTCTCCAAATTGCAGATGCAGCACTTTCATTCCTTCCTTGATCTTGTGGGCTGGACTGGGATGAAAATCTTTTGGATTGACTTTAGTAACCGGTTTAAGTGCTTTGGCTACTGGCTTAAAATTACCGAGTATCTTTGGTTCTCCAAAGCCCTTGGGTTCAACCGTTTTCTTGATCGACATCAATGCATCCACACAATCTTCTGAAATTTCTTCCAGGAAGCGGCTGGGATCATTGAATCGCATCTGACCATATTGGTACCGGCTGTTTGCAAAGCTTAAAGTCAACAACTCTTCTGCCCTTGTGATGGCAACATAAAACAATCGACGCTCCTCGTCAATCTGGTCAGGAGTTGTCAATGACATGTATGAGGGAAATAAATTTTCTTCCAGCCCTACTACAAAGACAGACCTGTACTCCAATCCCTTGGCTGAGTGGACAGACATAAGGGTTACTGTGTCAGGATCCTGGCTGTCATCATCCTGATCGGTCATCAGTGAAATGGTCTGAAGAAAACTTGACAGACTTCTATCAGAATTGGCCACCTCCCCTTCTTCCAGCGTGTCATCCTCAACAAATTCTTTAACGCCGTCCAGCAAGGCATTGATGTTCTCAATCCTGTTCATACCTTCAATGCTGTTATCTGCCTTGAGAAGATCAACTACACCTGATTTTTTACTAATATATACAGCTGCATCATACGCATTACTTGCTACAGCCTTAGCTCGCATTGACTTGATGATGTTGACAAACTCTCCTACATTCCTTCTTGACCGGGAATTGAATTCCATATGAGATAAGGTTTCCCACATGCTCATCTCATTATCGTTGGCCAACTTTATCAGTTGATCAATGGTTGTCTTGCCGATGCCTCTTCGAGGATAGTTGATTATCCGCTTCAGTGCTTCATCATCTTTCTCATTGATGGTCAATCTCATATAGGCGATGAGATCCTTGATTTCTTTCCTTTGATAGAAAGAGAGGCCACCATATACCCTGTAAGGAATATTAAACCTCCTAAGATGCTCCTCGAAAATCCTTGATTGGGCATTGGTCCTGTAGAGAATGGCTATTTCTTCGTTTTTGAGGTTGTGGCGGTTTTTCAATTCAATAATGGAGTCGGCCACTCTCCTTCCCTCCTCATTCTCCGTCATTGCCTTAATGATCTTTATCTTCTGACCACCATCATTATCTGTCCAGATCTTCTTCTGAATCTGACGTTTATTATAGGTGATGACTTCATTAGCTGCCTGTACGATGAAGCTCGTAGACCTATAGTTTTGCTCCAGCTTAAAGGTCTTCACATCAGGGAAATCATGCTCAAATTGTAAAATATTTTCAATGGTTGCTCCCCTGAATGAATAAATACTCTGAGCATCATCTCCTACAATACAGATGTGCTCTTCACTTCCTTGATAAAGGACCAGCAGCTTTAATATTTCGTATTGCAAGTAATTGGTATCCTGAAACTCATCAACCATTACATATTTAAACTGCCTTTGATATTTTTCCCTTACACCTTCCGGATTTTGATACAGCAATCTGAACATTTGCAAAAGCAAATCATCAAAGTCCATCGCACCCGCCCGCTGGCATTTCTCTACGTACTTCTCATATATGACATGGATGTGAGGCCTTCTATTCATCCGGTCAAGAGCCATTAGATCTTCATTGGCAACATAAGCTTTAGGCGTTATCAGATTGCTCTTAGCTGATGAGATCCTGGATCTTACCGCACCGACATTATAGGTTTTTTTATCCAGGTTGAGCGTCTTAATGATCTCACTGATCACACTCTTGGTGTCATCGGTATCATAGATGGTAAAATCATTGGGATAACCTATCTTATGTGCTTCAACCCTTAATATCCTGGCGAATAAAGAGTGAAATGTACCGGCCCAAACCCTCCGTGCAGCACTGCCTACTACATTCTCAATCCGCTCTTTCATCTCTCTGGCCGCCTTATTAGTAAAAGTCAATGCCAATATCTGACCAGGATGAACCCCCATGTTGATCAGATGGGCGATCCTGTAAGTCAACACCCTGGTCTTTCCGGAACCGGGACCGGCAATAACCATTACAGGCCCATCGGTCGTGGTCACTGCATTGCGTTGTACTTCATTCAGATTGTTCAGATAAGAATAAGCGACTTCCTGCATAGCCTGCAAATTTCGGGAATATATGAGAGAAAACCTAAATATATTTTAAAGTGAAGACGATTATCCCTGACAGGGCTAAGAGCCCTGTCAGGGATTTTATTCTTTACTATTTTCTGTGATTTAGAATTTTTAAACTAAATATGCAAAGGACGATTGTCAGTTGCTGCCAATGCCGCTTCCTTGACTGCCTCTGAATAAGTAGGATGTGGGTGACAAATCCTTGCCATATCTTCTGCAGACGCACGAAATTCCATTAAGGCAACGGCTTCCATAATCAAGTCGGCGACCCGAGCTCCAACCATATGTACACCAAGTATTTCATCTGTGTCTTTGTGTGAAATCACCTTAATCAATCCCTCTGTATCCATACTTGCTCTTGCTCTTCCCAATGCTTTATATGGAAACTTTCCGACTTTATAAGCTACTCCTGCTTCCTTGAGGTCATCTTCCGTCTTTCCTACAACAGCAACTTCTGGCCAGGTATAAACC
>JABDLO010000446.1 GCA_013002995.1 Saprospiraceae bacterium
GCCATAGATTGCATTTGCTGATCATAAACAGATGTTGAAGGTCCTACTATTCCTATTAAGAAATCTAGTGGAGTATATTCCAGGGTTTTTGCCATGACCCATCCACCAGCACTTGATCCAATGACGCCAATGTTTTCGTATTCACCATCTTCGAGTAAATAATTTTTTACTGAAACAACATCCTGAGCAAGATCTTCAATAGTAGCAGATATACAATCACCTGTTGATGCTCCCGTTCCTCTTTTTCGATATGCAAGAACGGTAATACCGTATTTGCGGAGAATTTTTGCATATAAATTGTATTTAGTGCTCACCGGATAGCAACCTCTACCAGTAACCAGTATTATGGCATTCTTACTCATTGAAAGTGGTTTATGTAAATGTCCTGCTAAGGTGATGTCACCTGAAGGAATATTTATTTCTTCTACGGTGTACGCTGGAGATGGTGGAGGTATCGATTTTTTCAAGTGCACGTAAATGGTAGGATTGGTATTTTCAATTTGACCTGACAATTCATAATAGTTGCTATCCAGCTTAACTTTCACTTTACCCAGACCTGTATTAAAAACTATATTTTCAGTACTGTCAATTTTTACAGGAATTTCAAATTCTCCAAACACAGGGTACCAATCTTCTATCTCCTGTAGACTCATCAAATTATTATCTTCTTCAAAAAAAGTCATATCTATTGATTGAATTGAGTTTCCTTTTATGAATGCACCTTTCCAATACCCTGATAAATGTGAATTCAAGTGAGTCGATTGACTAATTAATAAAGTAGAGTAGAAGAAAACTATTGAAATTGAGATTACAATATCACTTAACGTTCTATAAAGCATATATTTATGTATTACAGTATTTTAAAATATAAATGAATCAAAGATTTTCAAATTGTTCATTTTGAGTAATAATATTTGTTTATTTGTAATTATTCCAAATAAAAGGTATGATAAATATGTAAATTTAGAAGATGTTTTGTTTAATAAAAATATAAAAAAGTTAAACAAAAATTAAATTATTGTTATTTAGTGAATATTAAATCTATCATTCACTAAATCTAAAACAATGTTTACTCTAGATGTCTTAGCAATTCCAAAGGACGATCCGATAGCCTTTACATTTTTCACAGGCTACATGGCCATGATGGCCGCTTCAGTTTTCTTTTTCTTCGAGAGAGGAAGCGTAGAAGGTAAATGGAAACTATCATTATTAGTTTCTGGTCTAATTACAGGTATAGCAGCTGTTCATTACTTCTACATGCGAGATTACTACATGGCTACAGGTGAAAATCCTACAGCCTTAAGATACATTGATTGGACTCTTACTGTTCCATTAATGTGTGTTGAATTTTATTTATTGACCAAAGCAGCAGGTGCTAAGATGAGCTTGTTATGGAAGCTCATTATTGCTTCTGTATGGATGCTTGTAGCAGGTTATATAGGTGAGGCCTTTAATCCTGAAGGAGGAAGTGCGTCACATTCAGTAATCTGGGGTGTAATCTCAACCTTAGGTTATATCTATATCTTGTATACAGCTTGGTTTGGAGAGGTTGCTCAACTAGCCAATGGAGCAGGAGAAACAGTGAAGCGTGGTATAAGAACATTAGCTTGGTTTGTATTGGTTGGATGGGCTATCTATCCAATAGGATATATGTGTATGGAAGGCGGATGGTTGAATTCAGCTTTCGGATGGGGTTCTGAAAATGTTGACCTATTTTACAATATAGCTGATGCAATCAATAAAATTGGATTTGGGTTGGTCATATATTACATAGCAACAACTGAAACAAGCAAAGCAGCTTAATCTGAATTAAAAGTTAAGGTCGGAAGACCAAACGAAGGGATGATGTACTATTCATCCCTTCATTTTTCCTCCTCATCATGAATAAAGTATATTTTTTCTTTTATTCGGCATTGCTTTTACTCTGCGTCATATTTGCAGGGCTAGGAGATGTGAATCTTGAGGTTCAGCTTGCGATATCCCTTATCTTTATTGTCCTAATTGGTATTCCACATGGAGCAATCGATCATTTATTGGTTAAGCAAGAAGGTATAAAGAAACCCATAAAGTTTTATGCTTTTTACATTGGTCTATTGCTACTTAATATCGTTGTATGGATTACAATCCCTGTATTGGGATTAATAAGCTTCCTGGGAATTTCAGCGTACCATTTCGGACAATCCCAATTTGCATCCATTAACTCAATTCACCCTTATTTAAAGCGCTTATTATACCTGTTTTGGGGTGTGTCCATTTTATCCGGATTAATTTACTTCAATTTTGATGAGGTTCAACTCATCCTTCAGCAGTCGGCTGATTTATCAAATATGATTTTTCTTCCCGATTCCATTTACCTTAAAAATATTCTTGTTTATAGCTCAATTGGTTCTATTGCTATACTAATCTACTGTAGAATAGCAAAGAGTATTTCTTCAGAACAATTAATAACTGAGCTTTTGTTTTTTGGGCTTATTCATGTTTGTTTTTTCCTTCTACCGATTTTGATTGGATTTACGCTGTATTTCATTGTATTGCATTCCTTGAAAGTCTTAATTGAGGAATTTGAATACCTTAAAAAAATTAAATCTAATATCGGACTCAAGACTTTCATTCTTCAGCTTCTTCCATATACATTCTTGAGTCTTCTTGGGGGTGTTGTCCTATTGGTATTGAATGTCCAGGGATACCTTTACATGTCAGGTGCATTCCTTCTGTTGGTTCTGATTTCTTCCATAACATTACCTCACAGCATCGTTATGGAGGGGTTTTATCATCACCACTCTAACTCTAGATGATCCTTCAATCTCCTTGACCCGTTGATTTAAATAATTATTTTTAATCTGGTAATAAATTCCACCATTTCCTTGCCCCATATCTGGTATGTCAAAGTGGAAGGATGGACACCATCACTGAAGTACAAGGAAGGATTAGGTTCTAAGTCATGTCTTTCGGACCAAGCTAGCAGAGAGATGCGTTCATCATTGAAATAAACATTCTTTAAATCCATGACAGTTTGAGCCAATGCAAGTCTCAGGATCTCAGTCATACCACCAATCCTCTTCTGAAGGACAGGGGGAAAAGCAATGAAGTCATAAGTAGGAGGCATATTGCAGAATACAATTGGACTTTTTGGGTATTTGGATTGTATGGTATCAATCAGATTGATAATTGAAGATTGCCACTTCGAAGGACTAGTAAATTGAAATGAATCATTGCCACCAAGTCCTATGACAATCAAATCGTATTGTGAGTATGGCTTCCAATCATTGAGCCGCTTATAGAGATCTTTAGCGGTCCATCCACTTTTAGCAATCACTTCATAAGTGACATCGCATTTAAGGGAATGGGACAATGATTCCGACATGCTCCCTGCAAATCCTGTCCTGTGTGATTCCGCACCAACTCCTGCCACAGTACTTTCACCTAGAAATAAAACAGAAACTCCGCATTTTCCATCTTTAGTTATAGAGCCGTGAACATCAGTAGCATCCGGAAGATCAGGAATCCTATTACGTGTTTCCTTTCCCTGTAAGTACATCAACGGTAAGTCAGGAAGTGATTTGATCCAGTATACGTAATACTGGAGATGTATGTTTTTTAAGAAGGACAATGACTATTGATTGTCCTTCTTAAACCTCTAAAATGTTCAATCAGTTGACTTAAATTAGATGTTTTTTACAAATACCTGGCGTATGTAGGATCGTACATTTTCTTTTTAATCACTTGTAATGTGTCCGGATGAAGCTTATCATATGCAGTTCCTTCTTCAATACCTATTCTTGTTACCGCTTCTGCAATAAGAGCACTTACATCTTTAATTCTTTTAAATGAGGGATAGATGGTTCCCATGTTTAATTCTTCTTGCGAGACTTGGCTAGATAGCACTTTGGCAGCTTCAAGAAACATTCTTTCGGATACAATTTTTGCTTTGCTATGAACCAATCCAAGACCGATTCCGGGGAAGATATAAACATTGTTACCTTGGCCAGGAATAAGTGTTTTTCCTTTAAACTCCACTGGAGAGAAAGGACTTCCGCTTGCAAAAATGGCCTTACCGTCACTCCATCTGTAAGCTTCTTCAGCTGTACATTCTGATTTTGAAGTAGGGTTGGATAATGCAAAAATGATCGGTCGATCGTTAATCTCTGTCATCAATTCAATAACTTCTTTAGTAAACTTAGAGGGTTGTCCGGATACACCTACAATGGCTGTAGGTCTCAATCTCTTTATAGCCTCTGCAAAATTGTCTATAAAGTCATAATCATGAGCATAATCGAGCTTATGATCTGCAAGATCATTTCTTGAAGCACAAACTAATCCTTTTGAATCGAAGAACCAGCTATGAAGTTTTGCTTCTTCAAGTCCTAGTCCTGCTTCCATTAACGCTGAAGTGAAAATATCTCCGATACCTACTCCGGCTTCTCCTGCACCAAGGAAGAGTATTCTCTGTTGTGTCAATGGAATTTTTGTCACTCTGATTGCTGAGAATATACCGGCAAGGGCGACGCTTGCTGTTCCTTGTATATCATCATCAAATAATCGAGCTTCATTTCGATATTTATTCAATACTTTAAATGCATTTTCTGTTGCAAAATCTTCCAATTGTATAACTGCATGAGGGAAGACTTCCTGTACAGCAGTAATGAATTCATGAATGAAAGCATCAAATGCTTCACCTTTTATCCTGGAGTGTTTATGTCCAAGGTAGAGCGGATCATCTAATAGTTCTTGATTATTGGTGCCTACGTCAAGTGTAATAGGAAGGCAATTAGTAGGTCGTATTCCTGCACAAGCTGTGTATAGAGAAAGTTTGCCTATAGGGATACCCATTCCATAGACCCCAAGGTCTCCAAGCCCAAGAATTCGTCCGCCATCAGTTACAACAATTACTCGTGCATCAGGATGAGGCCAATTCAATAATATTTCCTTGATGTGTCCACGGTCTTCAATTGAAATATAAAGGCCCCTGGGTCTTCGATAAATGTGCCCATACAATTGACAAGCTTTTCCTACTGTAGGTGTATAAATAATAGGCATCAACTCTTCAAGATGACGACCTACTACATAATAGAATAAGTTTTCGTTTCTATCCTGAAGAGAAACCATATAACTATACTTGTCGAGGTCATCGTTAATTTTTCTCAGGTTTTGAATGATCCGATCAGCTTGTAAATCCTGTGAGATGGGGCGTGGAGGTAATAATCCTTTTAAGCCGAGGATGCGCCTTTCTTCTTCGGTAAACCCTGTCCCTTTATTCAGTACAGGATTATGAATGAGCTTAACTCCTCTCTCTCTAGGGACTATTTTTTTCTGTTCATGCAATTGAGCAAGATGGTCAGTCGATCGTGGATTTACATTTAATGTTCCAGTTGTCATGGTTTAATTGATTTAACACACAGAAAACCTCTTCATTTATGATTATCCAACCATAAATGATCAATTCAATATGAGAGGTTCTCAATAATGATTTCAATGTATAGTGGAAGTGAATAACAGGTTATATTATTGATCATATTAATCAGTGATTATACTCATAAGCCAGGGATTGAAAAGCGGATTAATTTGTATGTTCTTACCTTTGTCAATTCAATAAGGAATATGCTGTATTCAGAATTAAAAAATAAAGTACTTAAATCTCTGGCTTCCGAGATAGAATCACGTAGACAGGAGATTTTGGACGCAAACAGAATAGATGTAGAAGCATACAATGGTGAGGATGCTTCAATGATGGATAGACTGAAAGTAGGAGAAAAGAAAATTGATGGGATGTTAAAATCTGTACTACAGACCCTGTCATGGGAAGATCCTATCGGAAAGGTGAAATATTCTTACAGCCATCCGGATGGAATGAGTATTGAGAATATTAGTGTGCCATTTGGTAATATTCTTATTATTTATGAGTCAAGACCAGATGTAACCATAGAAGCTGCTCTTACTGCCTTTAAGGCTGGGAATAAGATATTTCTAAAAGGAGGTAAAGAAGCTCGCAACAGTAACCTGATACTGGTAGATTGCTGGCATAAAGCGCTTATCGAAAATGATGTGAGCAAAGATTATGTTCAATACCTCGACTATGACAGAAAAGCCACCCAGAAATTAATTGCTACCAACCCATTGAATATTGACCTGATCATTCCTAGGGGAGGGGAAGGATTGATTCAATATGTGAAAGAAAACACAAACATCCCTGTGATTGTGAGTGGTAGAGGCAATAATTTCTGTTATATCCATGATTCTGCAGATGCTGAGATGGCTAAATCTATTATCATCAACGGGAAGTCAAGAATCAGTGTCTGCAATGCTCTTGATAAAGTGATTTTACATCAATCATGGAAGGAGAAAAAAGATCAACTGGGAGAAGTTATTGATGCCGTCAGGAATTCAGGAATAGAGTTGATTACTGACGAGGCTTTTCTCGCCAGGGATTTCCATATAGACCTGATACGGAGCGAGTCTGTTTATTATGAAGAATTTCTTTCATCAAGAATGATGTTGATGATGGTTGGTGATGTTGAATCCGCCATAAACGTGATCAATAAATATTCAGGCGGTCATTCAGCAACTATTATTGCAGAGCATGGCCTGGATGTTGAGAAATTTTTAGTGAATACTGATTGTGCAGCGGTATACCACAACGCTTCAACTCGATATACAGATGGAGGCCAATTTGGAATGGGAGCGGAAATGGCTATAAGTACGCAGAAACTGCATTTCAGAGGTCCGATAGCAATAGACCAACTGGTCACTAATAAATGGATCATCCGCGGAACAGGACAGGTAAGAAAATGAAGAAGAAACTCATATTAAAAATCGGCTCATCTACATTGACGGCAGGTACTGATCGGATATCGTATGCTAAGATTGAAGACCTTGCCAGGCAGATCGTTGCATTAAAAGAAAGCTATCAGATAGTACTGGTCTCGTCTGGAGCAATAGCCACAGCCAGGCAATTTGTTGATCTTGAAAAGGAAGGTCTTCCTGTAGATTATAAACAAGCCTTAGCAGCTATTGGACAACCCAAATTGATGTCTATTTATGATGAAGTGTTTCGGAGTTTTGGATTAAATGTGGCACAATGTCTTCTGGTCTACAGGGATTTTCAAAATGAGAATGCAAGAGAAAATGTCAAGAATACCATAGATACTTTATTGGGCATGGGGTATACACCCATCATCAATGAAAATGATACGGTCTCCGCAGATGAAATTATATTTGGAGACAATGATAAGTTGTCTGCTATTGTTGCAGCCATTACTAAGGCTGATCTTCTCGTCCTTGCATCTGATATCAATGGATTGTATGATAAGAACCCCAATTTGCATAAGGATGCTCAACTCATCGAGCGAGTCGAAGAACTCGAAGATATCTCCAACTTCATTGAAGAAATTCCATCAGAATTGGGAACTGGTGGAATGACAACAAAAATAGAGGCAGCTAAGATCTGTAGAAAATATGGAGTTGAAATGTGGATTTTAAACGGGAGTATAAATGGATTCCTTCAAAATGCAATTGAAACCAAAAGTGGGTTTACTGCATTTCCTAATACCAGAGATTAATATCATTCAGTTTCTTCATTCAATCGTTTCAAAACATCAAGCAAAAGATCAGCTCCAATTCTCCCTTTGTAGTTAGGACTGATGTATTCAAATGTGATGGCTCCCTCTTCATCAATTACAAATAATGAGGGCACGGGTAATAATCCCGGATTCATCTCAGCAGAAGATCTGCTGAGAAGGTCTCCATACCTTTCAGGTGCTTGAAAGGCAATTCCCATAGCTTTGATAAAGTCGCCTTTAGCATCGGAATATAAATTATATTGGAATTCTCCTTTCTGTTCAGTTTCCTTCAATTTTGCGGGAGCATCAGGACTCATGGCAACGACCTGGTATCCCAAAGCTTTAATTTCATTTTCCACTAATCCCACTTCTGAGAGATGTGTATTGCAATACGGACACCATCCCCCTCTATAAAGAATTAAAACGCTTTTTTTAGACGTGAGTAAGTCATTGGTATTGATCACACGTCCTTCCAGATCCATAACTTCTACTGAAGGAATGGTTTCACTGATGAGAAGGGGAGAAATGTCTTCTGCTTTTTCTGGAATCTGACCTATTAAGGAGGATGAAATAAGGAGCAATAATATCGGAATGAAGTATTTCATGTTGTAATATGAGTTTTATTTAGAATGACAAATGTAAAAGATTCTTTACAAGTTGCGGCGTCATGAAGAGGACAGTGTAATTTGTTATTTCGCGCATCCTTCTGTTTGTTTTAGCGTCCCCGCTTAGACGAGATACGCTTTAAGAGGCTCTGCTCTATTTAAGAACCGACCCTGAAGGGTGAAATGGAGATATTGGAGTAACTAGTTTTTAATGACAGACCTTTCTTTCAAATTATACTTATCTCCATTTTTTACCCCGACCCTGAAGGGTGAAATGGAGATATTGGAGTATATTAATTCTTAATCACTTTTCTTTCTTTTAAATCATAACTATCTCCATTCTTAAGAAAATAAAAGCTTGAATAGGGTGGTGGTAACTCTTTCATGCTGAAGCCTTCAGAAGAATAAAAAGTGCCATCATATACAATGACATAGCTATCGCCGATAACTTGAAATTGATTGCCTGTAACCCACATGGCTGTACCCTCATCCACACTCAGACCCAGAAGATGCGGATACTCTTTCAGAATCGTAAACATATCAAATTGTCTATTTCTGGTTATTACATGCTGATCTATGGCGACATTCTTAATGTATGAAAATCCTTCAAGGTGGTCTCCGGCCATGATTTGATTGTTTTTGGTATCTCCTCTCGCAAGAAAGGATCCCTGGATGGTAGCACCTGCAGAAGAGCCCCCGATGACTCCTCCTTTATCAAGGATATTTCTTATCATTTTTTCAGTTTTAGTACCCTGGTAAGAATCCACCAATCGCCATTGTCTCCCTCCACTGAACCATACTCCAGTAGCTTCTTTTAAAGGTGCTGAGAATTCTTCTGTATCAGCTTCCCGCTTATTATTGGTGTGCATTACGGTTACACGCTTTGCTCCCAATTCTTTAAAGTTTTTTGATCTTCCGTAATCTTGACCATAAGATTCCCGACCACCGGCAGTAGGTATCACTACAATATGGGCATTTTCTCCTCCAGCCAACTCAACAAATTTACCCAGGACTTCATCTGACAAACCTCCTCCACCAGCTATGATTAAATGTCCGTTTTCAGGACCAGTAGTCAACTTGCTCTGCGAATACAGTGTTGTTGAGAGCGTCAATAAAAAAAGAACTATTGTATTGATTTTCATTGCGTTGAAATTGAATGATTAAACCTTAAGAATTGGGAAAAGATTACATCGTTGTTGAAATTAAATTCAACCAGGTCTTTAGATCCCTCATTTAGGAATAGTATCTCTGCCATCATTTCCACCATCTGAAGATAAGAAGGTTATTTTTTTCTAGCTACCCAAAACCTACAATCTCCTGATTTTTCTTTAACCGCTTCGGATTCTATGAATTTTTCATTGCGATAAAAGGTTTCTAAAAGTTCCCATCCATTTGCCTTGAGCCATTGATCAATTTCATTCATGGTAGGGATATGGATAAAAATATCTCTCACTTCATTTTTGGAAGAAGCAATGATGTCGCCATAATCATATAATCGTGGATCTTGATCTCCATTGGTCCATTTGATTTTTTCCTCTTTCCAGAATTCAAGGAAATGTGGTTCCATATCCTGATCATGTGTAGTAAAAATATAAAGTCCATCTGGCTTTAGTATTCTTCTGATTTCATTGAGTGCTTGATCTCTTTTTGCTTGAGAGGGAATAGACATCATTCCATTAAAGGAAAAGAATACCACATCAAATGATTGATTTTCATAATTTAAATCAGTGGCATCACCAACGTAGAAAGACACCTCAATTTCAAGTTGTTTTTTAACATCAAGTGCAGCTTCTATCATTTCAGGTGTTAGATCGACTCCTACGATGCCATGATATCCTAAATCGTAAAGAGCAAAAGTTGTACGACCAGCCCCGCATCCCAGATCCAGAATCTTGCTCGAAGTGATGACATGTTTTCTAAATACATATTCCTCTGATTTCCATAATCCAACATTTAGTGCATATTCTTTATAATGGTATGCTGCTGTCCCGTATTGATCGAGTATGAAATCCGTTGTAATCTTATCTTCCATCTTCAATTTATTGTTCATAATAAATATGACTGCTGAAAAGAGTAAAAGAGAATGCATTCGACAAGATTGGAGAAATCATATACAGAGGATAATCCAAAAGTTACTTGTATAATGCTGTTTCTTCGATTTGCACGCATTGATTTTAATCAAAATCGGCTTTGATCTTACTCATTGCTTTATATTGGATTCTCTTATAATATGTCTTCTGGTAGTGTGCTTTGCGTATTCTACTGCCAAGAAGGGTTTCGACTTTACAAGACAGGTAAATTGTATCTATTTACAAGGTTAACTATCAATTCTGATATGTATTCAGTCAATCCTAATATACTAATTTATGAAACAAGTATTGATACCTTTATTAATGGTAGCCTTCATCATTTCCAGTTGTGAGAAAGAGAATGCCACTGACCCTTCTGAGGTTAACTGCAGGTTGATTCAATCTGAAAATACTGTAACAAATGGATTAATAGGAGATGAGCAGAACATCACCAACTATTATTACGATAATAAAAAACGATTGATACAGGTGGTTGAACACATCTCAGGGGCTGCATCTGCTGATAAGACCACAGAAATCATTTATAACGGTGATAAAATATGGGAAGTTACCGTCACATGGAGTCATGTCGATAATCCGCAATACTATTCTTTTTCTTATGATGGTGACCTGCCAGACACATTTTATTATTCCAACGATTTCAGTGATCATGGTTATATGCTCTTATCATATTCAGGTATTAAGCTAACAGGTGCTGAATACTGGTATAAAGATTCCTATGATGACGTGTATGAGCTTAAATGGAATGAAACCATTGAGTGGGAGGGAGATAAAGTAGTACGATCGTCTTCACATGATGAATCATTTGATGGAATAGTTACTGCACACTTTGAATACGATAATAAAAAAGTACCAGTGAGGTTGACTCCAATGGGATACATTAATAGAGATTTTACTTTTCTATCTACTAATAATGTAACAAGGCAATATCTGAGTGTTCAAGGCAATAATTTCTTTGAAGTAAACTATACCTATACTTATAACGATGATGGATATCCATTGACTAAAACTGTAGAATTAGCGGAAACGACTAATGAAACGATCTATGAATACAATTGTAATTAATTACCACTAATACCTAACCAATGAAAATTATATTGACACCCATTTTAGCTTTGATAATCATAATGATGGTCGGCTGTGAGAAAGAAGAAACAACTGAAGGTACATCTGGAGCCTGCATACTTCAAAAGATATCATTTAGGATAGCAGATGGATCAGCAGGGTATGATGTAGATTTTACATATGATTCTCAGGAAAGACTGGTGGAACTGGTCAGAACGGAATTTGATATAGGAGATCCTTATAGCAACAGTTATGCTATTGAATATGGAAGTGATGGAGTAAAAAAAATAACAACCAGCAATTCCCTGTACAACGGAGGAGAAATTTATGACTTCAATTACATCAACAGTTTGATTGATAGTGTTCAGATTTCTTATTACCCAGACGATAGTTTTTGGTCAAGGAGATATATAAGAATTCATTACAATGGAGACAAGATCTCCAGGCTTGATTTCTTCAATAACAATATAGCTCAAGGTGGTTATGTCCTCAACAGACAAGAGGATATCCTTTGGAATGGGGAAAATGTAGCCCAGGCAGGCGATTGGTCCTATACCTATGATGATAAGCCATCTGCTTTAAGACATATAGGTATGGCATTTACCGACTTTGAGAGTATGGCCATGCTAAGCAAGAACAATATAGCAACGAGTACATATGCTTCAGGTAATTCAAATACCTACACTTATACTTATAATGATCAAGGCTACCCAATAACCCTGGATAGAGGATATGGTGATGGATTGGTATACTATGAATACAGTTGTAAGTAGTAAATACTTGAATAAAACAGAAAATATGGAAAAGACAATCAATGTCAGAGAGACCTTTAAAGAATGTATGACCTGCTCCAGAACCTATTGCCACTTGATTAATGAACATTTCAATGATAAACATGATGCAATTGAAAAAGCGTGTGACCCATTGGCAGGTGGAATCATGAATCAAGGACAACAATGCGGAATGTTATGGGGGGCTTCTTTGGCATTGGGGAAGAAAATTGCTGAGACGTACGCTTACCCTGATGAAGCCATCCCAAAAGTTGTCTATTTGACTGAACGGGTAATGGAATCTTTCGAAGTGATTGCAGGTACAGCCATATGTAAAGATATTATTGAGATTGACATCAGTAAGACATACGGATTACTTAAGTTTATTGTCAAAACTTCCATCCAGGGAAATAAAAAGAATCGATGTTTTGCTCTGGCTGAAGATTGGTACCCTGAGGCAATAGAAACAATCACGATAGCCATGGGTGATGACATTCCAAAAATCAGAATTGCAGAAACATGTTCTTCCAGGTTAATGTTTGAAATGGGAGGATCACCCGAAGATGAGATCATGGTTGCAGGATGGGGAGGCGGAATTGGATTGAGTGGCCATGGATGTGGAGCTTTGGCAACGGCAATATGGAAAGTGACCAAACAATGGTGTGATGATCATCCTGGGAAAAATCCACCATACTTTAATAATCGACCTGCTAAAAAGATCCTGAAAGCCTTTAAGGAAATGACTGGTGGAACTCTTGTGTGCAAAGAGATATGTGGGAGATCATTTAACAGTCTTGAAGATCACATGGACCATCTGGAAAAGGGAAGGTGTGATAAGTTGATCGGTCTGCTCAGGGATTTTAATCCTAATTAGAAGAATATTGATTTATTGAACCATTTTTCAACTGAATATGTCTTCCATTTTTAACAGGTTGTCTATAAATGGAAAACCCTCTTCAAGGTCAACATCTATCTTTCTACTTGATCAATAATTAAAAGGCCTTCTTTTATCCTCCATTCCTGCCAAATACCTCCCATCCCTTCATTCCAGTTATTGAGGTCAAAAAAATAGGATCCATCATTGCTTCCTGGTAGCTTATAAACCATTAAAGCAGCTTGTAGTCTATTCCATGTAAAAGCTTGATTTTCTGTAAATTGTTCTGGAATTCTATGCCTTAGATTTGGGTGCAACTGAATAAAATAAACCTGATCATCTTTCTCAGGATAATTACCATAGGCTCTTGCAATTCCATTGCGATCGATACATAAAGCTGTGTATTCATCACAAGCAATTCCTCTTACTTGCAAGCCATAATCTTTGAGTGCTCGTGCCATAAAGACTGCATGTCTTCCCTGGCGATCCCGTTCATCATAGTGGGTATCTGTGATGACATTCTCTAGAAAAGGGATGGATAAGAAATGTGTATGATCTACATCGATGGATTCCAGCAATGGGTTAGACAGGCACTCCTCAGAGGTTACAGTCCCCTTACTTGCTGAAAAATAAATATTTCCAAGAATTGCCATCCCTGCACTCGTTCCACCAATGACGATATTCTTATTCTTGATGTTTTGATTGATGATGGAATCAATCGGGCTATCCCGCCAGTATCGAACATAATTCCATTGATTCCCTCCTGCCATCCATATGGCTTCAGCATTGTTAACGATGGCTTGAATGGTGTGATTATAACTAGCATCCCGGCTTTTGAATACAATACTGGTGACAGAATTTAAATGGATTCCAAGGTTTTCATAAAAGTAGTCGTTGTAACCATCAGATCCTGATGCTCTCAATATGACTACATCTCCTTCATTTGCCCTGTTAAGAAACCATTTCATGGCTTCATCATTCTCACGTCGACCACCCATCATACAGATACCTCCCATAGGGGAAGTAATGGTGTCAATTGCACTTCCGGTATGATAAATTTCGTAACCTTGACCATTCAGGTAGAAAGGGATGCAATGCAGTGCAAAAATTAAAAATTCTAATCTGATTTTCAGGTGTATAAACATGAATACCTTAATCAATAGTTTGAGCACAATAGATGATATAAATGTAAGAAAATAAGAGTATTGAGCTGTAGAATAATTCAACAGTATATCTGCTAATCCTTTGAACCAATATCTACTAAGCTATTTTTGATTACCTTTCCCTGTTTCCATTAAATAATACTGGCTGAATGAATGAGCATAAGTTGCCTGAAAAAGGGTGGAAAGGAATTGTTGGTAATTTTCGCTCTGATTTTCTGGCAGCAATAAGTGTATCATTAGTAGCACTGCCACTTGGATTGGGCATAGCTGCAGCATCCGGTGCACCTCCTATCTCTGGATTGATTTCAGCAATTATTGGAGGAATTGTGACTACACCCTTAAGGGGAAGTCACCTGGCCATCAATGGTCCTGCTGCTGGCTTGATAGCAGTGATTCTTTCATCCATCTATTCATTGGATGATGGCTCAGGACAAACATTGAATTATGTCTTGGCAGCCATTTGTATAGCAGGGTTAATACAGTTTTTACTTGGTATATTAAAGCTGGGAAGGATTGCGGAAATCATCCCTTCTTCAGTCATTCAAGGGATAATGGTGGCCATTGGAATCATTATTTTCTCTACACAGATCCATATTGCTCTTGGTTTACAACCTGAAGGAAGGAACACCATAGCATTACTAAAAGAAGTATTTACTCAGATTTCCAATATTCATCCGGTCATTTTTGGTATATCTCTAGTAGGTATAATAATTCTAATTGTTGTACCCAAGATACAGTCCAGGTTATTCCATTATTTTCCGGCATCACTCTGGGTATTAGTGGTTTCAGTAATTGCGGCATACCTGTTTAATTTTTTTGAAGCTCATACCATTGAATTTGGTGGTAGAAGTTATGAAATAGGGCCACACCAATTGATTTCTATCCCTGAAAACTTATGGGATGCCATTATGTATCCAGACTTCAGCAGGATTAATGACTACCGATTTTGGATGGCAGTGATTTCTATTACTTTAATTGCCTCTATTCAGACTTTGGCTATGGCCAAAGCCGTGGACAAACTGGACCCTTACAAGAGGAAGTCTGATTTAAATAAAGACCTGATGGGAGTTGGTATAGCAACGGCAGCCTCAGGTGCTATCGGTGGATTACCCATTATAACAGTAATTGTCAGAAGCTCGGTCAATGTAAGCAACAATGCAAAGACCAAATGGTCCAACTTTTATCATGGTGCATTAATCATATTGTTTGTCTTTCTGCTTGCTCCGGTAATTCAAAAGATCCCGATGGCTGCATTGGCATCTATCCTAGTGTACATAGGGTTCAGATTGGCTTCTCCATCTACTTTCCGTAAGATCTATGATATGGGTATTGAGCAACTCATATTCATGGTGGTAACCATTGTCATAACCCTATATTCAGATTTGTTGTGGGGAATAATTGGCGGAACTTTGTTTACGCTTTTAGTACACATTCTTTTATCCCGGATGCCGATTGGATTATTTTTCAAGGAATCATTTGCCAGTAAAACTCAGTTGTCTCAGACCAGCAATGGTGATTATAAATTGCAAGTTGAAGGTATTGCCAGCTTTTTAAAGATTCCAATGGTTGTCAAATTAACCAATAATATGGTCTCTGCAAGGGTAGTGAATATTGACTTGTCTAAAACAAGATTGGTTGGATTGACATTTATGGAACACTTGTTGGATTTTATGAAAATGTATGAAGGTGGAGGAGGTCAGGTGGAAATCACAGGGCTTGATGCTCATGTTTCTTCTTCTATCAATAAGAGGGCATTGAAAATCTCCTTGAGTAATGCCGAATCTAAATTATCACCCAGACAAGTCAGGTTGCGAAATTTAGCCAAAGTCAATAACTATCAATTTACAAGTCAGGTAGATTGGAATACATCTTATCTTAAAAACTTTCACTTCTTTGAAATCAGGCCGATTGAACATAAGTCTAATTGCCTCAAAGGTAGTCATAGTGACTTCGACGTTGAATGGGAAATCTCAGATGTGACATTCAGCGAAGGAGCAGCTTTCACGGCAGAAGTATTTAACACAACGGTGATGGTATTGAAATTGAACAATTCTATACCTGTTTTTTCTATGGAGAAGGAAGGGGTATTTGAAAAGTTATTTGATCGGGTTCTTGCATTTACTGGGTATGAGGATATAGATTTTAAAATGTACCCGGAGTTTTCAAATAAGTTTCTGATCATGGGAAATAATGAAGAGGAAATTAAATCTTTCTTCACGGAAAAGATCATCCGCTTCTTTGAGTCTCAGCAAGTATTTCATATCGAGAGCAACGGCGAAGCGTTATTGATATTTGAAAAGGTAAAACTTGCCAGAACTGATGAATCCATTCAGCTTATTGAATATGGGAAACGGCTGGCAGAGCTAATATTAAAAAGAGGATAATTATTTTTAACAATTATATCTATATACTTTCCAATCAATGATAATAAAGGATGAATTATAGAAAATATACACAGGATTCTATCAACGTCTCAGAAATTGGTCTTGGAGCATGGCAACTGGGAGTAAATTCAGGATGGAAAGGGATGACCCAACAGGGAGCAATAGCTATGGTGCGTCATGCTTTCGATGCAGGAGTAAATTTTTATGATACTGCCCCTAATTATGGCCATGGAACCGGAGAGACCAGACTTGGCAAAGGCTTGAAAGGAATTGATAGGGATAAGTTTGTAGTTAATACAAAATTTGGACATACAGATAAAGGTGATACTAATTTCGATGTAAATTACATTCGGACTTCACTTGAAGGCAGTCTGAAGCGACTGCAAATGGATTATGTGGATTCATT
>JABDLO010000453.1 GCA_013002995.1 Saprospiraceae bacterium
ATTTTACATCTTGCCTTTTTTATTCCCCTTAATACATGGTTCATTAAATTCAGGTAATGAGATAAAGGGGAAAATCACGATATCCAACTGTGAGAATAAAGTCGTAAGAGGTAGTGGCTATAATAAAGATGGGACAGAGATAATGCATTCTGATGATCCAATGGCTCAACCCAATCGGAATGTCATCATCAGCCTCCATCCTTTAGATTTCAAACCTGAAACAGCCTTGACAGAGGATGCTTACATATCTCAAAGCCAACAGACTTTTATTCCAAATGTGCTACCTGTTGTAGTCGGCTCAAAAGTTCATTTTTTAAATGAGGATGAATTTTTTCATAATGTACAGTCTTATACTCCCAAGTCAAGATTCAGCATAGGTAGACGGGCTCCGGGAATTTCCTACAGTGTCAAGATCAAGAAAACTGGCATCATTGATCTGACATGTGATATTCATGCTCATATGAATGCAAAAATATTATCGTTTGACACCCCTTATTTCTGCAGATTGCAGGAAGATGGTACATTCTCTATGAAGGGTCTTCCAGACGGTAAGTACAGATTGGAGGTTTTTCACCCTTTCTGTAATAAAATTATAGATGAAGTAGAGCTTATGGAAGGAAAACTACATGAGTATAATTACACCCTGTCAGACAAAGCATAACCATGCAGATAATATCCCATAAAGCTGTTAGGAGAACAATGATAGTGGCCTGTGCCATACTATTTTCAATATTCCATATACATGCTCAGACCATATTTCAATACAACATTCTTGCTGATGTAGAATTATCCAAGGGAGGTGAAAAGTCCCATTTTTATTACAACGAAATTGATCAGGATAATATCGATTGGAGACTGGGGATGAGCCAATTAAACGTCCTCGGAAAACTGTCCCCCAATAACAATTTATCGTTCAATTTTAGATTGACATTGGAGAGAGAAAACGGACAAAAACTTAAAAAGCTCTCCACACCTCAACTCAATCTTCAATGGTTATCCAACAGGAGAAAAGTAGGAATTACGGTTGGTCAATTTGTCAACCCTTTTGGATCATTTAATGAAAAGCAATTATCTACGGACAGGAATTTTGTGGGCCTTCCATTGATGTATTCATATTATGTGAACATCTCACCTAATATAGGCTTCCTTCCAGCTATGGGTGATGTCACAAAAGTTCCAGTTGATGAAATGGTACAGTGGGGTTCGTCAGGTCTTTACTATGGAGGTTATACAGCAGGTGCCATGTTAAGCTGGAATGTAAAACCCGGAAAAGTAAACTGGAAGTTGGCATTGGTTAATGGTGCATCTAATAAGATCAAGAGGTTTACAGAACCGTTGAACCTGGGTTTCATCAGTAAATTAAAGCTACGACCTACTTACTATTGGGAACAAGGATTATCGATCAGCCATGGTTCTTTTATGCAAGAGTCTGAGGTAAGTGATCAATTAGAGAGCCTGGGAAAGTACACTCAAACCATTATAGGTACTGATTTTAAACTGGGTAAGGGGTTTTTTGAAGTTTCAGGTGAGTTGATAGGAGCGTTTTATAAGGTGCCTCAATTCAATGACGAGGTGAATTCATTTGAAGGGGATCCTAACAATGAGCCATTGAACGTAAGTAGTTACAGTGCCTATCTGGATGTTAAATATGAAATCCCGACGATCCAGGGCAGTTATGTGGCAGTCAGATTCGATTACCTTGGATTTGGTAATTTAGAAGGCAGCAATTCTCAGAACTGGGATAACAATGTGACTCGACAATCATTAGCAATAGGTTACCATATAACCCGTAATATCCTGGCAAGAATTGCTGTTTCTACCCAACAGGTTGATGACAAGCCATGGAATAAAAAGCAAGGTACTTTTCGTTTTGTGTTAACAGCTCATTATTAATTGAATTGAAAACCGTCTACTTATATATGGTCCATTTAATCATCACACTGATGGTGGTTGAACTTAATGGGCAGAATGCTCCATATATACTGGCAGACAATCCTGAGTTTTCCGCCATAGAAAGGCATCTGATCGAAGATGAAATAGATTCCGTTTTTATATTATCTGATGCAATTCTTGAAAATAATACATCCACTGCGATAAATGGTGCTGCTCATTTTTACCGAGGACTTGCTGAGGAGGCCCTAAGACAATTCGGGTCAGCAGGGAGTTCATATGATCAGGCGTTAGAGTTGTTTAGATCAGCCAATTATAAAAAAGGATTGGCTATGGCTTACGCCAAAAGCGGAGATATAAAAACACTTCGTGAGAATTATAAAGAAGCTCAATCTCTATACGATCAGTCTATTCAATATGCAATCCCCTTAAAACTTCATGAAGTCCTGATAGATGTATACCAAAAGAAAGCTGTTACCGATAATGCATTGCAACTATCGGTAGATGCGATCCTAAATCTTGAAAAGGCACTTCAATATGCCATTAAGGCAAAAGACTATAATCAAGCTAACAACATCATTAATCAAATTTCAACCAACTACCACTCCATCGGAGAGTTGGATTCTGCTATTCATTACTTCCATAAAGGATTGGAGCTCAAAAGTGAGATGGATGATCCAGACGGATTGATCAGTGATTATAGTGCATTGGGAAATCTGTACAGAGAACGTGGGGAATATGAGAATGCCCAGGTAAACCTGATGGAAGCATTAAATATTGCTGAAAGTGAAAAAGATTCATTTTCAATAACAACCATATATGCAGAACTCGGCGACATCTATGCTGCTCAGAATATCTGGGATGTGTCTGAAGATTATTACAATAAGGCCATTCAAATTGCCAGACTTAAGAACAGCCGTTTTATGGAAGCCAATTGCTTCAAGAAACTGGGGAATATTGCTCAATTGCAGGACAAGGACACTGAGGCCATCAATTTTTTTGAATCTGCTCTGGCTTCATACACAGAGTTAAATAACAAGGCTAATATCGCTGAGATCCTTGTTCATTTAAGTCAATTGTATAAAAATGAGAGTCAATTAGAAAAGGCAAGGACATTATTGCAAGAGGCATTAAAATCAAGTGTCCAAACCCAAGATGTAATGAGTCAACTTTCTTCACAATTGGCTCTTGCTGAGGTTGAAATAAAACTTGGGAATTCCAGGAAAGGTATTTCTTATGCAGAGGACTGTTTAAGTGCTTTTAAGAAGATGGATGATAAGGAAAATCTGGGTCGAGTTTACTTTTTACTTTCTGAAGCATATACAAGAAGAGGTAACTATAAAAAGGCATACGAATACCATCAAGAATTTACAGCAATTAAGGACAGTCTGCAATCCATAGATCGTGCTGAAGTCGTTCAGAAATATGACCTGCTGGTAACTACCAAGAAGAAAGATGAAGAAATTGCACAACAGAATGAACAGCTGCGGAATCAGGAATTGGAGCTTCTGCGTAAAAACAATCAACTGCTGCTTTTGGCGGGCGGACTTGCCTTATTGGCTTTACTAGCGGCGCTTCTATTTTTTATCTACAATAAGAACAAGCAGTTGAACCAACAACGGATACAAGTCTTGAAAAAAGATCAGGAAGCACAAAGACTAAAAGCAATAATTGAAGGAGAAGAGAAAGAACGTAAAAGATTTGCAAGAGAATTACACGATGGACTGGGAGCCGTACTCGGAACAGTGAAAATGCAGATAAGTAGTATCAGACATAAGTTTCCCGTAGTTGAATCGTCCGATACATACCAAAAGGCAGAATCTTTAATCGATGATGCTTGTAGGACAGTGCGGGAAGTTTCTCACGACCTGATGCCTCATGTCCTGGAACAACAGGGATTGTTTCCAGCCATTGATGAAATGTGTCAGAATATGGTTAATCACCATGGCATTCAACTTGATTTTATTCCATTCGGAAATGAAAATGACTTAGGTGATGTGTTAAAAATCACGATCTATAGAATTGTACAGGAGTTGCTTAAGAACATAGCCAAACATGCTGAAGCAAAAGAAGTTATTGTACAACTGACCATTGAAGATAATGAAGTCATGTTGATCGTAGAAGATGATGGGAAAGGGTTTGATGCCTCAAAGATTAAGAAAGGCATAGGCCTAGATAATATACAATCCAGAACTGCCTATTTAGATGGGACATTTGAAATAGATTCCGTTGTTGACCGGGGTAGTACTTTTACCATTCAATTTCCTGTAACCCAAAATTAAATCAAAAGAGATGACAAATATACTTTTAGTGGATGACCACCAAATTGTAATCGATGGACTTAAAGGGCTCCTGGAAGATGAAGAAGGTATAGGTACATTATTCGAAGCACAAAATGGGGAGGACACCATAAAAATTGCTATACAGGAGGAGATCAACTTAATCCTACTGGATATAAACTTACCGGATATTTCAGGTTTCGATATTTGCAAAAAACTGAAGGCTAACTCCTCATGCCCAAAGATTATAGCCTTAACCATGCATGGAAATGCGGGATACATCAATAAGATGATTAAGGTCGGTGTAGATGGTTATTTATTAAAAAATACAGGTAGAGAAGAGCTTCTCCTTGCCATTAAAACCGTCATGAAAGGTGAAAGATACTTCAGCAAGGAAGTAACCGATTCGCTCATCTCCGGGATGCACCAGGAAAAGAAACCTAGAATTTCAGACTTTATACAGAAGTTAACCAGGCGGGAAAAAGAAATCCTAAAATTGATTACTGAAGAATTAACGACTGATGAGATAGCTGCTAAACTTTTCATTTCTTCTACCACCGTTATCACTCATCGTAAAAGCCTGCTCCGCAAGCTAAATGCTAAAAACGTAGCAGGCCTGGTAAAAAAGGCTTATGAATTTGGCTTGTTAAATGAGGATTAATATCACGTTATTTATGCAACTGCTTTTACCGGATTTCTTTTGTTCATATCGATTTTATTAGCTTTTTTCCTTCTTGAGAATATTCCCTCTTTGGTAACCAGGCTGTAAGAAGGAATGTCTGTCATTTCTTCTATTTCAACACCATCTTCAATGATGCAGAAACGTCCTATTTTGCACATATACCCGATAGTAACATTAGATCCTATTCTGTTGCAATGACCTACAGTTACCCTTTCTCCTATTTTGGTATTGGCACCGATGGTATTTCCAAAACCAATCGCTGATTCGAATCCTACAATACAATCATTGCCCATGGTTGACTTCCCTGCAAGTGTACATCCTTGATTAAAAATGCAGTTGTCCCCGATCTTGATGGTTCCCACAACTAAATGTTTTTGATCCGGAGATACCTGATTGGATCCTAAAAGGATGTTATCACCCAGATACACATTTTCTCCTATGTCCAATAAAGGAAGGTCTCTAAGCCAACATTTAGGATAAATGGTAAAATTTACCTTTCCTTTATATCCGAATGCACGGAAGAATTTTTCTTTCAATTCCTGATCTCCAAAAACCACATTGAGTACAGCAGGATTGTAGATAAAAGTTCTCAATCTCTTAGTGTAAACGATCCTGTCATTGTAATCAGGGTTACCGGTGTCTCGCTCAAATTTTCCAACTTTAATGTTGCTTACTGCTCTTTGAAATTCACTATCATTTTGAATGTTGTTGATTTCCTGTTCTACTATGTTTCTGTTGATGAAAGTCATGATATTGGTTTTAAAATCTTTGTTATTAAATACAATACAAAGATGGATGATCGACAGGCCCTATAAGCCATCATAAATGGCGATCCGGATAATATCCTCATAAATGAGGAGGGAGGAAATCAGATGAAAATCTTGGTTGGTTAGTTGGTGCTGAACAATGCCTTTTTATAAAATTGTAAGTGGGTAAAACAAATGGCCGATAGCCTGAGGATTTTAATTCTCAGGCTATCAGATTTTAAGCTCTTATTGGACCTTTGTTTAATATTAATTATGGTCTTAGTGCGATGTCCCCTGCATTGGTAACCTTAATGCTTGGACAGAAAGGAAC
>JABDLO010000456.1 GCA_013002995.1 Saprospiraceae bacterium
GCTCTGGTGAATCGTGCAATCCCTTTTCCGGATCAAATAAAAGGAAATCTGGAACCATTGATAGAAATATCAAATTCAGATGAAGATTTTGATAAAAAAGTTGAACGCCTTGAAGTAGCATTAGGAGAATTTATTCATGATGTAGATCAAAAAAGCCACGATTTTCAAAGAGCTGTTGAACTGATCATTTCCACTAAGGGATCACAAAGGTTGTCAGAAATATGGAAGCAAGCTCATGTAAGTGAAAGAAGCCTGGAGCGTTATTTCAAGAAGTACATAGGCCTTTCTCCAAAGCTCTATAGCCGTATCATCAGGTTTTCGAATATTTTTCATTTTATACAGTCAAAAAACTTCGAGTGGACTGAAATCTCATTTCTTTCCGGATTCTACGACCAGTCCCATTTTATTAAGAATTTTAAAGAGTTTACTGGGGAAGATCCTTCAGAATATGGTTTCGATCAAGAGAATATGGCCAACCTGTTTTTGAAACCAGGTTAAACATCTTATTTTATGGTTGTCGGTTTTTTACTATCAGCTGCAACTCTTGCATTATACATTTGCCTAAGAAATAAAAAATAAATCAGTTCATGAAGGCACTAAATTCATTAACACCATTCTTATTGCTGGGATTTTTCCTCACTTCCTGCATAGCCCAGGATTCCATGGAACTTGATTTTTTACTTGGTACCTGGAAGATGGAAAATAAGGACACTTATGAAGTATGGAAAAAAGAAGCAAATACATTCAAAGGACAGGCTTATAAAATGGTAAACGGTCAAAAACAGATCACAGAAACTTTGGTAATCGAGTTTAGAGGCGAAGATGTTATATATAGTCCTACAGTTCCTGACCAAAATGATGGAAGAGCCATTCCCTTTAAATTGAATAAGGCCAATAAAGATTTACTATCATTTGAGAATAAGGATCATGATTTCCCGAAAAAGATCCAGTATAAAAAAGTAAGCGATGATAAAATCTTTGTAAGTGTATTGGGTGAAGGAAATCAGGGTTTTAGTTACTATTTAATGAGACAGTGAATTAGGGTAAATTGGGGCGACCTTTGAGGAAGTAATTGATGTCTTATGTATCGAAAGAATTTTATCATTTGATACTGGCTTCGATCAGATCCAAAGTACTTTTCAAATAGTTGCCAAATACTTTATAAGAATTGATTACGTACATGTAGTTGAGGGCATTGTTATAAACTTCATTTTCAAATTCAACCGTCCTGATGATTTTATTATAGTCCACAGTAAAACGTGAGCTTGTTATTTTCTTCTTGAAAAGATCTTTTTCAAAATATTCAGGCACTGCCATATTTCTCAGGATGACCTTATCTGTCAATGAGGGTATGAAAGTTTCAAATAAATAGTCTTTATAAATGACAACATCATCATCGGTATCAGAGAAATAATAAGACCAATTGGATATTTCTCTCCTCAGCACCGGGTCTCTGATTAAATGAAGAGAACCAGTATTGAATATTTCATCAATGGATCCTGTGATCAGGTCCATAGATTTGGTTTTGTTAATGATATCATCGATTAATTTTTCAATTTCTTTAGGATCGATAACGTCATCATCCTTTATCACTTCAAGTAAAGTTACTGATGCTTCGTAGGCTCCCATAAAGCTATTGAATACATCTTCAAGGTTATTGATGTTGTTCTTAAAATCTACTTGAAGGTTCTTTAATATGGTCTGTTCTCTCTTCCCATCAATCCTATCATTGTTCCATTCATTTACCTGCAGTGCCAACAATATCCCTATCATAACCAACAATATCTCTCCTACTGCGTACAATATGTAATTTCCGAAACTTCTATCCGAGAGTAATCGTTGCCTTATTCGTCTAAAGAATTTAATCATTGGTTTTTCTGTATTCTGGGACAGCCCAATTTTTAAATATACAATTCTTCACTAAATAAACATGAATATCCAATGTTAAGGACGTTTATGAGGAGATGGTATCTTGTCCAAATAAACAGTAGCCAGTAAACAGTTTCAGTTAACATCCAGAAACCCGAATAACTGTGAAAGTTGAATAGTTAGAATAATATACTGTTATACTTAAAGGGGAAATAGAAATGGCAATTAGGGTAAGAATGAATGTGTACGATTTCATATTGAAGTTTTTTAAAGCTATGTGGAATGTCGAAATATAGACTTCCATTTTTACTCAATAGGAAATACTGGAACTTATACTATTTCCCGTTGCGACAGTTTAGCATTATCTTAAGAATACATTCAAAATGAATATCGAATGTTGAATAAATGTATTACTCCTCAACTTGTTTTTCAAATATCAACTCTATCCCTTTAACTCCTTTTGGTCTGGCACCCATGGGTGAGAATGTAACAAATCTCCAGCCTTCATCTCCTCTCTCATTGATGATTTCAAGGTAATCCTGCTTGGACCTTCCTGTCCAGATACTATAACTGATACTTACTGCTTCGTAGATATATCTCATGGTTTTTACTTTTCTAGATTAATTCATCATGAAAATAATTTAAGTTTTGAATTTTTATTGCAGGCATTTTCGATATCCTGTTTTTAATAAAAGCATATTAATATCCTACCCCAACAATAAGACAATCATTTCAACAATAGTATTAGCATTTGCAACAATACACTAAGTCACTTTCTTTGTTCCATAGCTATATTTGTCTTATAATCAATTACTTATGAATCATATATATTTTCAGCAGTAATTCAAACTATACTTGAATCATTCTTTACTTAACTCATCAATCCATCACATATGCCACAAAAAGGACAAATATTAAAAGACACGGTAACAGGAAATATTTATGAATTCATAGAAACCGCTGAAGATACTCATGGTGCAAAAGTTACTGTTAAAATTACGCTCAATGATAAAGGCAAGATTGCTCCTGACCATATTCATTTGAATCAGGATGAAACATTTGAAATATTTCAAGGAACCATGACTTATACACTCAACGGGAAAGAACATGAAATCAAAGCAGGAGAAAGCATTATGCTTCAAAGGAATGTCCCTCATAATCATTATAACTTAAGTGATGAGCCACTGGTTTTCCTTCAGACCATTGAACCAGCTTATGACATTGATTACTTTTTTGAAACACTAGTAGGATTAACCAATGATGGTAAGGTGGTCAATGGCCAAATGAAATTCCTTCAGGCAATGGCCATTGGAAAATACCTCAACAGTCCTTCCATGCTCGCAAGCATACCACGAGGTATTCAGCGGGTTCTGATCAATATAATGGGACCCATTGCCAGGATGTTAGGATACCGTGCACTTTACCCTAAATATTGCGGAATAGAAAAATAAGCACCCTCATAACTTTTAAAAAACCACAAACATGAATTATTTAAAATCAACACTATTACTCATTGTCATTTTATTTTCAACCCAAGTATTTTCTCAGGATGTAGCAAGCAAGTTTGATCAATTGGCCAGAGACTTCGAAAAAGCAACCATGGCCAGTAAAGCTGAAAAACTTGGTAAACTATTCACTGCTGACGCTGTATTTACAGATGAATATGGTGATTCTTATGCCGGTCGTAAAGCCATTGCTAAGCGGTGGGACAATATGTTTTCTCAAGTGAAATATAAAAATCTCACTATCGACATTTCAGAAATCATAAATCTGGGAAATGGAATGCATATGGCCAGAGGAGGTTATACCGTATCAGTAAAAGCAGGAGATGCAAAAATGGATATGACGGGTCAGTACTACATCATCTGCCAGTTAGAAGGCAATAAGTTATTAATACATAGACAGATTAGTTCAAGGGACGATCAACCCATGTAAACTCCGATCAACAACTCCCAATGTTCTATTTTACTAGCCCTTTCTATCAAAAGGGCTTTTTCATTTATATTCAATTTGACTATTTTTAAGGAATTAGATCCTATTAATTGACAATGGCTACACCTGATCCTAATTTTCTCAAACAAATCTCAGATCATCTTTATAATAATATTGATGATCCTACTTTTTCTATTGATCTTCTATGTAAGGAATTGGGTATAAGCAGGTCACACCTTCATCGAAAGATCAAAGCACATACAGGTCTTTCAACCTCCCTTTACATCAGACAGCTGAGGCTAACTAAAGCCAGGGATATGCTGGAGCACACTACCCTAAACATATCTGAAATTGCATATTCGGTTGGAATCAATAGCCCACAGAATTTCAGCAAATACTTCACCAAAGAATACGGTAAAAGCCCTTCTGAATTCAGGAGGAACCTCCACGAAGCCAGCCTTCATGAAAATCACGATGTAGATAAAGAAACCTCCATTCAGACTTCTGTTCCTTCTCCAAAACCTTATAGAAGTATTGCAATAGTATTAATTGTATTTATAGGGATATCATTGGCTTTCATTTCATACAATGCCATATCTGATAAGGGGGATCCCCTTTATGAAAATTCAATTGCCATTCTACCTTTCAAGACTTTTAAGGGTGAGCAATATCCATACCTGGGATACGCCATAACCGAGGACATCATCAATAGACTATCTGTATTCAATCAATTAAAGACCATTTCAAGAACCTCTTCGTTCCAATTTCTGGATACTGAGAAATCACCTGAAAAGATAGGTATGGAACTGGGTGTAAGATATCTGGTAGAAGGAAGCATACAGGAAAACAAAGGCCATCTCAAAGTTAATGTTCAGCTTTTCGAGGCGGAGACAGGCACTCAGGTTTGGTCAAATTCCTATCAAAGAAAAGTTGATGATATATTTAACATACAATCTGAATTAACTGAAGATATCGCCCTTTCCCTGGGGACAACCATTTCAAAAAAGGAAGAAAATTATATCGACTTGAAACCGACCTCGGATTTCAAGGCATATAACCTATTGACAGAGGCTAGGAATCTAATCAGAACAAGGAAAGGTAGCGATCTTGAACAAGCTGTTTCTTTATGTGATTCAGCAATTATCATCGATTCTGAGTATGCCGATGCATTTGCTTATCGCTCTACGGCAAAATTTTTATTGAGGGAACTTAAATATCAGGAGAATAGAATCTCTACAGGAGAAATAGAATCAGATGCACTCCATGCCCTTAAATATGAAGAAGCAAATTCTCAAGCTTATGCAACCCTGGGAAATTTGTACACTTCCAATTATCAATGGAAACAAGCAATGATTGCATTTGAAATTGCCTTAGAAAATCAACCCAATAATGCTGTTTATAATTATTGGTATAGCCTGACGCTACGATCCCTGGCAAGATTAGAAGAAGCAATTGAGTATAATTCAAAAGCTAAGGCTTTGGATCCCTACCACCCTGTCATTCATGGTGGGTATATTGCGACTTGCATGTATGCGGATCGATATGATGAAGCTGAAAAGGCCATTGAGGAAGACAGAAATAAATTTGGCGACAGCTTCATCTTTCAATGGCTAGAGGGAGATTTATTAAAGCTTAAAGAAGACTATTCCTCTGCATTGAATGCTTATGAGAAGGCGCTGGCCGATAACCCGGGTATGAAGTCTGTTCTACTTTCCAAAATAACTACACAGGGTAAAATGGGGCAAAAAGAACTCGTGCTGGAATTCATCAACACCCTTGATGATGACAACCCCATTGACTTACACAGAAAGGCAGTTGCTTACGCCGCCATCAATGATTTTGACAATGGCCTTTCATACTTTATTAAAGCTGCAGAAAAAGGTTTTATTGCATCTGACTTCATGGTTGACCAGACCTATCGTCCATTTAAGAATACCCCGGAAATGCAAGATTACTTAATGAAGTTTGATTTTATTGAGTGAGGTCCAAAAATTTAACAATTACTTCAGTTCGTTAAATATTACTTCATCTTTAAATTCAACCTTGGACAGGTGTTTGATTTCATCATTCCAATCGAGTGGAGTCCAGTACTTTGGGTATTTGAAGACAACTTTATTTCCTATTAATTTTTCTTTTAGACTATTGAGCTCAAGACCATTTTCCAGACCTCTATTGATATAAAACCTGCGGCCATTATCCTTCAATAGGAATACAATGTCGTTTACTCCAGCTTCATATATATCAGTTACAATACCGGATTCTGTAAGAGCTTCAAATTCTGCTACAATTGGAACCGGTCTAAAAATTAATACTGCAGTGATTAAAAAAATCAAACTAAAAGCAATTAATGCTCCTTTGATCATTGAGTCGTGAATTTTGATTTGAGTAAATGGCTATGAATGTTCAGCTGTTCTTTTAATTTCTGACACTTATTGCTCCTTCTCAAATATTGAACATTTATTTTTTGAGTGTAGTATTTAGAGTAATGATAAAACGATAATATTTTTCCTTGGAGCTTGATATGAAATTAGCCCCAAAATGTAAGGACAATCATTATCTTTAGAAATAAACATAAAATTAATACAATGAAATACAGTCGTAGAGATTTTGTTAAAACAATTCCCTTTGGTGCCCTCATACCCACTTCGTTAATGTGGACGGTTGCTGAAAGTGCAGACTCATATAAGCCTTCCTTTCAATCAAATATTGAGTTGAAGAATATTGATCAAGTGTATGAGGATGCAATTGTCATTGATGGAATAGTAATCACCAGGAATTGGAACGAAGGCTCTGATAAGGCATTGGCCAGTTCAGGGTATACGGGATTTAACGCCTCTCTTGACTCCGGCAGCCTGCAAAGGGCATTGAAATCACTTTCAGAATGGCACAAGAGAATAATGAAAAACCCTGACCGCTTTATATGTGCTACCAGTGCAGAGGATTTCATCCGGGCCAAAAAAGAAAATAAAGTTGCAGTGATGATGGGGTTTCAAAATACCACTATGATCGAAAAATCATTTGACAATCTGGATATCCTTTATCAAGCAGGTACTCGCTGGATACAATTGACCTATAATCAGCGAAACCTTGTCGGTGATGGATGTACAGAACGAACCAATGCAGGATTATCAGATTATGGAATTGAATTGGTGGAGCGAATGAATGAATTGGGCATCATCATTGACCTTTCCCATTGTGGACAACAGACAACTGACGATGGAATAAAATTCAGTAAAACTGGTGCTTCAATTAATCATTCCATGTGTGAGGCATTGCATCGAAATCACCCTCGAGCAAAAACAGATCAACAGATACGTGCGATGGCTGACAAAGGTGGTGTAATCGGTATTATCTGTCTGGGATATATGATTGGTCCTAATTTAGGAACAGAAACTACTCTGGACACTTATATCGATCATATAGTCCACGCCGTCAAGGTAGGTGGAATCGATCATGTAGGGCTTGCTGCAGATTATGCCATCCAGGGATTAGAGGCTCAGGGAGCGACACGTGAAAATTGGTATGTACCGAGGTTGACACGATTCAAACCCTCCTATAAAGTACAATGGCCTCCCTGGATACCTGAACTAGAGCCACCTGACAGATACAGGAATGTTGCTCGAAAACTGGATCAAAGAGGATTCAGCACCGGAGAAATTGAAAAAATATTGGGTCTTAACTGGCTTAGGTATTTTCGGGAAGTTTTAAAACCATAGGTTTCATAATTACTACCCATAGAATATCAATTGTTATAACTTAATCTTCACCCCCACTCTATGAAATATTTATTCTACTTTCTTTTAATTACTCTTAATCTAAGCACAAGTTGTAACCATTCAGAAGGACAATCAGGACATGATTCAGATAAACAAATCTATGACGTTGTATTTCGGGGCAATACGGCTGGGACATATGAAAAATGGAAGACAGATGATAATAGTTATGAATACTATTATGCTTATGCCGATAGAGGCCGAGGGCCTGACAACTCAGAAAAAATCACGCTCAATGAACAGAATTATATCATTGATCAAAGCATAACCGGAGTCAACTATCGGAAATCTAAAGTCGATGAAAGGTTTACGAGTTCAGGCACCTCTGCTTCCTGGATGAACACCATGGAAGAAAGTGAAGGAAGTTTTGATGGCTCAAAACTATATTTCCGGCATACGGGTTCTCCCGCCATTTATGAAATACTCGCACAACTCCTTCTCAATTCTGACAACAAAAAAGTCGATCTTTTTCCTGATGGTCAGGCAGCACTGACTAAAAAAATACCATTGAACCTCTCAGATGGAAATTCCCTGGATCTTTTGATGATAAAAGGACTAGGTATGAATCCATCTTATGTGTGGATGAAAGGAAGCCAAATGGTCGCTCGTATAGCAGGAAACCTACACATCGTTAAAAAAGAACTAAGCCCTCTTCGTATCGAAATGAAAAAATTACAAGATGAAATCGAGGATGAATACTTAATTGAGATTGCAGATGAAGTAAGTCATGAAATCAACGAAGTTGTCATTCAGAATGTAAATGTATTTACCCCTGATGGGACTATTCTAAATAAGCAGGATGTATGGATACAAGAAGAGAAGATTACACGAATTAATCCCACAAACAACAATTCTATTTCTGATGATGTAAAAGTCATTGATGGATCGGAAAAAACGTTGCTACCAGGAATGTTTGACATGCATACCCACAACACCAAATTCAGAGGATTATTGCACTTAGCAGGTGGGGTTACATCTGTAAGAGACCTTGCTAATAATAAGCAGCTTAAAGATTTAGCTGCTCAATTCAATGAAAATGAAATATTAGGACCCCGGATCGTGACCTTCTGTGGTATCATTGATGGGCCTGGAGAATTTGCAAACCAACGCAATGTAGTTGAGGACCTGGAAGAAGGCCTGGCTGAAATTGAAGACTATAAAAGATTGGGTTATGAACAAATCAAGATCTATAGTTCAATCAAGCCGGAATGGGTACTTCCATTGACTGAAAAAGCGCACGAACTGGGCATGCGGGTGAGTGGACATATTCCTGCGTATATGACTGCTACTCAAGCCATCAATCAGGGGTTTAATGAAATTCAGCATATTAATATGTTGTTTCTCAACTTCTTATCAGATACTATCGATACTCGTACTCCACTCAGGCATACCATGCCGGCAAAACACGGAGCCGACCTTGACATGAAATCTAAAGAATACAATGATTTTGTCAATCTTCTTAAATCGAAAGACATCTTAGTCGATCCGACTGTTGCGATCTTTGAAAACATGTATGTTTCAAGAAAGGGTGAGGCGAGTCCGACCTATGATCCCATTATTAAAAGATTGCCACTCATGAATCAACGTGGATATTATAGTGGCGGCTTAGAAAAAGAGGGAGAGAATGTAGCAAGGTACAAGGACAGTTTCGAAAAAATGCTGGATGTGATCAATGATTTATATGAAAGAGGGATCGCCATTGTTCCTGGTACGGATGGATTGCCGGGATTCTTATATCACAGAGAACTGGAGTTATATGAAAGATCAGGTATTCCGGCATCAGAAGTCTTGAAATTGGCCACTATAAAATCAGCAGAAATCACAGGTGTCTCTGATTCTTACGGCTCTATTGAGGTTGGAAAGCAAGCAGATCTGATATTAATTGATGGGAATCCTGTAGAAAATATAAGTGACATCAGAAAAGTTGAATGGGCAATGAAAGGAGCATACCTATACAATGCAAAGGAATTGTATAAAGCTATGGGAATCAAACACTTTAAATAGATTCAAAAGAATCAATTATTATTCAACATCTCCAACATGCCATCATAATCTTCCCGCCATTCAGGGTGTACCTTCCATTTTATATTCTGACCGTCACCCGCTTTCCGGGGCACGATGTGATAGTGGATGTGAAAGACATCTTGTTGTCCATCTACCCCATTACTATTAACAACTTGTAGGTTTTCAATTCCTAGTTTTTCCTTGTACAACTTAGATAGCATACCCACTACTGAAACCACCTCTCTCAACTCATCATCCGGGATCTCGAAGATGTCCTTATAATGATTTTTAGGTATGATCAAGGTATGATATCGACTTACTGGATTGATGTCCAGGAAGGCATAGACATGCTCATTTTCATATACCTTCCAGGAAGGTGATTCTCCTCTTGTTACCTGACAAAAGATGCAGTCTTTCATAAATAATCCATTTACTGATTTTGTTATTATTCCAATATCTTTCCTACCACTCTCTCACCGTTACCCTTTCTATCCATAAGCTTGTCTCCCATTTCTACCCTGGCGATTTCTGCATACCCAAGGATGGTATCTACCACTTCTGGAAAATCAGCAGCAACATCTGTAAATTCACCAATGTCATCAGTAAGATTATATAATTCAACCAGTTCCAAATTTATATAATCATATTCCACCGGTAAACCATCTTTACCTCCATCCCTGCCACTTAATGTCCTGTACCGATGTGGAAAATACAGCTTCCAATCCCGATATCGGATGCCATGCAATTCATTGGTGTGGTAATAAAAATAATATGCCTCCTGAGGACTTGAATCAGTTGATCCAGTCAACAAAGGCCAGGCACTCTTTCCATCAATAGTATGATCAGGTAGGGATGCTCCGGTTATTTCAGCAATAGTGGGTAATATATCTATGGCCATTATAGGTTGATCTAATACAATGCCTTTCGGCAAAAGGGACGGATACCTGATAATGCAAGGTTCTCTTTGTCCACCTTCCCACGCAGTTCCCTTCCCTTCCCTCAATGGATAGGCACTTCCTGAATGATCACCATAGCTCAACCAGGGACCATTGTCAGATGTGAAAATAACGATCGTATTTTCATCAATTCCTTCCTCCCTCAAGGCATTTAAGATCTCTCCTGTAGACCAATCGATTTCCATAATAACATCCCCATATAATCCTCTTTCAGATTTACCCTTAAAGCGATCAGACACAAAAAGTGGAACATGGGGTTGTGGATGAGCAACATACAGAAAGAAAGGTTCATCCTTTTTCCTCTTAATGAAAGCTACACTTCTTTCAGTGATTTCTACTGTCAGGGTTGACTGATCATCAAGGGTATCAATAACTTCAGATCCTTCGATCAATGGAAGTGGTCCAAAATTAAAAATAGGTCCTTGCTGAGGATGAAAAGGCCACATATCATTGGAATATGGAATCCCATAAAATTCATCAAAACCATGATTCAACGGTAGAAACTCCTCGTGATCTCCCAGGTGCCATTTGCCATAAATGGCAGTACTATAGCCTATGTCTTTTAACATCTCAGCAATGGTAACCTCATCGTGATTCAATCCTTTTTTTGCGTTGGGCATAAAAGCACCATGAATTCCAATCCTATTGGGATAACACCCGGTCAATAAAGCTGCTCGACTGGCACTGCATACTGCCTGAGCCGCATAAAAAGAAGTGAGTCGCAATCCTTCACTTGCCATTTTATCTAGGTGGGGAGTATTGATATCCGGTGAACCATAGCAACCTACATCATTATATCCCTGGTCATCGGTGAAGATGATGATGACATTAGGAGGTTCAAATTTCTTTCCTTTAAGATCACAGAAAATTAATCCGATTGATAAAAAGCATAAAAATGAGATCTTTCGATTCATTGAAACAAGATACCAAAAAAGTCTACTTAAGTTCTGTAATTTTTGGACAACTGATCTTTCCTAATATAGAGCAATTAAGACCATATACACAGATTTTATTCCTTTTTTGATTACCATGATATAAAATCTCTTTATAAATAGACCTCGATTTAACATATATTTCTTAATACAGGAATAGATGCATAAGGTCAACTAAGTTCTTCTAAATGCTTTTTTTTTAAAGAGTCTATTAAATTATGAAAGATTTTTTTTCAACCTGATAAAGCTGTATTCAACGTAGACCATTAATTTGATTTTTCAGTTCTGTTTTGATAATATTTTTTAAATTAAGTGAGAACATTTTCTGCTCAACTCATATGACATTCACAATAATGATTTCAATTCAAACTCCAACATATCTGATTAAATGACTTAATACTTATTATCTAAAAATAATTCTTGGATATAAGGGTTTCTTTAATTATTCATCAAAGCTGAAATGTAAGCTATTTATCAAATCAAAAAATAATTGAACCTCAAGTTCGATTTTCAGAGATAAAAGAGAATTATAAATTTTTATAAAACATAGGTTTATAATTTATTACAGATGCTAATTATTATTATGTGTTAAATTCAATAATATACATGCATATGTAATATATGTGTCATAATTTTACAATATGACGAATTGAATACTATTTTTCTTGGAACCTTAGGAGTTTTCACTTCGCCTAACTGGATTATTGTAATATTTTTTGACCCAATGAGAATGTGCCTGGCAACTATCTATGCCAGACAGAGAATTATACATTGACTATCAATTTCGAAAAGTCAGTCAACTGACTCCTTCCATTATATTGCTCTGTCCCTCCATCACTTATTTAATAACAGATTATGAGAAATTTCGATTATCGCTTCAGCGGAGTATTCACTTCTGCAATGTGTATTTCCTTTTGTCTTTTTTCTTTACTTACCCTTAAAGCTGAAGCAACAGATCGTACTGTCCCTTTCAAGTTTTTGGAAGAAGTAACGGATAATGGACCTATTGGGGATCCTCCGTTATTACTAAGAGTTGTTAATACAACAAATAGGACTTTCAATACTAGTGAGATTAATAATGGATTTAATTCCAAATTATTATTTGCAGCTCCTGATATTGAGGCTTGGCACAATTTACCTATGGCATCATGGAGTGGCGGAACAACTGTTCAGCAGTCAAATTCAAAATATGCCGAAGGAGATGCATTACCTTTTCAATACACACATGGTACAGGCAATCCCGAACCTCGCCTTTATGCTGGAGAAACTCATTGCATTATATTGAGATATGATTCTTATGCAGACCCACAGTCAGACGGCCATTTTATCGATTATTTAGAATCCTATAATGCTACAGAATCAGGAGTTACACCTTTTGATGATTTTGCAGTGTGCAGTGCAACTGATGTATGTGATTTTACTGTAGCTATACCACTTGATCCAAGCCTTCCAACCGGATTACAAGATCCCGGGTTCTTCTATTTATATAATATTGTTCCAGGCAGCATAGTTTTTGGCGAGGATGCAGGAGACGTGCTAGGTGCCGGTGAAACGGCTGCATGGCCTTATGTTATTGAAGCAGCTTCTGGTGGTAAAACTACTAAGAGACTCAGGATTTGTTTTGAAGTGGCTGGAACTGGTGGTGAAGAACAAGATGTAGGAATTGCATGGGGTGGTCATTTAGCAGAAGAAACTTTTTGGGGTGAAGGTAAAGGTGCAGGTAATTTTCCTGGGGCATCACCACAATTCCGTATCAACTTTGATGATGCGACAAGTGACGAAAATATAAATATAAATCCTAATGCCATCCTCCCACTTCCGAGGATTGATTTTATAACCAAGGATGCTCAACCAGATGATCCTCAGGATTTTAATTTCACAAGTACTTTTGGTGATTTTACTCTTGATGATGATGGGGATATCAATAATACTTGGTCAAACACCACAACTTTTCTGGGCTTAGATGATAATGAACCATATCAAGTCGATGAAGTTTCTACTAGTGGATGGGATTTGACAAGTATCACCTGTACGGCAACTACAATTCAGGGTGGTAATTCACTTACTATTTCTACTGTCCCTGGAGGTGCACTTCCAAATGTTATTTACAGTTCTACAGGTGTTACCATAACAGCTGATTTAGATCAACAAGTAGGATGTACTTTTGTAAATGAAGAGTCAACTTGCATACCTCCTACTATTGATACTCAGCCACTCCCACAGACGGTATGTGAAGGTGATGATGCTACATTTACAGTAGAGGCTTCAAGCAATATGAGTGGAGGAACAATCGAATATCAATGGCAGGTTGATATCAATGATGGTAATGGATTTGCAGATATTACAAACGGAGGCAATTATAGTGGATTTACCACAGCAACACTTACGATCAGTAATACTCCATTAAGCTTTAATGGAAATCAATATCAGGTTATTGTCACCGAGACAAGTGTGACACCTAATTGTTCGACGACAAGCAGTTCTGTGGTGTTGACGGTGAATACGTGTCAGCTTTCAATAGATAAGGCGTTCACCTCAAATGCGGATAATGACGGCAGTGGCGATGTAAGTGAAGGAGATGTATTGACATATACCATTACAGCTACGAATACGGGTACTGGTAATCTGACGAATGTAGTAGTTAGTGATTCTAAGATCACTCCAAGTAGTACTACATGTGCTACGTTGGCAGCAAATGCGACGTGTGTCTTGGTAGGTACCTATACCGTTACGGCTGCTGATGTAACAGCAGGACAGGTAGATAATACCGCAACTGCGGACAGTGACCAGACCGATACGGTTACGGATACAGAGACGGTACCAGTTAAGAGTCAGGAACTTTCAATAGATAAGGCGTTCACCTCAAATGCGGATAATGACGGCAGTGGCGATGTAAG
>JABDLO010000473.1 GCA_013002995.1 Saprospiraceae bacterium
GGACAATAGATCTTAACTCTTCCCTGCTCAACAAACCATCTTACTGAATCAATCAGCAAGAAATCTTTTGCTTCGTAATAACTTCCGAGGGTTGTGGGAAAAATAATAACTGGCAAACCAGCATGTCCGAAAGTCAACATCTCGATATCCATACTGAGATGGTGGCTGTACCACTTGTGATATTCTTCTTTCAAAGTTTTAATTTTTAAGGCTGCAAAGGTATGATCATTTTAAATAACAATGGTTATTCTATTTAAATATTTTTATTAAAAGTGATTGATTATTAAGCATTTATAAAAAACACTACCATATATGATTCTACAACGGGAAGAATTTAGAATATAGATCATTAGAGCGGAATAAAAAGGAGAATAATATTTCCTCTGTGTCTGGGGAATAGAAATATAATGCAAGCTTCCAATTCTAAAGTTTAATCCATGAGCTTGAATCCTTGAAAATAGGTTTTCTGTCAATCTTTGTAATACTTATTGATTTCCTTGCTCCAGGTTATGTAAGCTAAGGTGAGCATATCTCATTTTTACCAATGGCAGTCGGGCATTGTCTGAGTGCCTTCGCCTTAGCTTCAGCACTGGCGGACGAAGCTAATGAAGCTTTAGCTTCGATGAGCGAAGTCGGAATGACTAGATTGGCTTCGCCGATCTAAATGGGGAGTATACAAAAGCAAAATTCTGGCTTTCAGCTAAGGTCTTTTTCAAATTTATTCAATTGAGAAAGCAAGCTTTCTCTTCTTCATAAATTAAAAAAGACCACAATCAATTGATTGCAGTCTTTTGCTTTTGTCGGGATGACTAGATTCGAACTAGCGACCCCACGCCCCCCAGACGTGTACTCTAACCGGACTGAGCTACATCCCGAAACATTTATTAATCATTATTCTTCTTATCGTCGAACATATTATTAAACAACATCTTGTAAATTAATATGTAGGTAACAGTTTTTAATTCAACCACGCCCCCTCCCGCCTGTTGCGGGATACTCTAACCGGACTGCCTGTGCCGCTATCAGCGGTAAGCTACATCCCGAATAATGGATTGCAAAAATAGCATCTTCTGCATTCTGGTAAAAGTTTTTGATATTTATTTACTCTCTAATAATATGAAGACATAAAAAAGGCTGCCAGAATTGGCAGCCTCCTGGGTGATATTATATCCCTTTACCTGATTAGTAGTTTAGGATAATCTTTTTAATCCTAGAGTCAATACCATCTTCTAAACGGATCAGGTAAATTCCTTCATCGAATCCACTAAGGTCAATTTGATAATACCTTGTATTAGGGGCTATATTCACAGAGTAAATCATCTGTCCAATGGTATTATAGATATTAACTTTTTTTGTGTGACTTGATTCAGGAAGAATCATACTCACAACTCCCATAGTAGGATTAGGGAATACATCGTATTCATTTTCATATTGCATGTTAAGGGATCTGATGGCACTGTATGATTCATTTCCATCAGTATCCACTTGTCTTAATCGGTACGCAATCGATGAACTTCTTCCAAGGTTTAAATCGACGTATGAGTATTCATTTAATTCATTGGAAGTACCTACACCTTTTACAAATCCTATGTCAAAGAATTCTGACATCCCATCAGTTGTCTTTTCAATGTAGAAACCTTCATTATTGATTTCGGACAATGTGGTCCATTTCAATTCAATTTGATTTCTAACATTTTCAACTGTAAAATCGCCAAATTTAACTGGGAGAGGAATCAATACCAGACCACCGTCAATTGTCATGTTATGATCCCCGAAATTAAGAGTAATTATATCAGGGGTATACGACATACTTGGAGTTATTTCATCATCCATGATATCACTATCCATTTCAGGGTCACCCATATGAATATTACATGAACAATATCCTGGCGCATATTCAAATGTTAAGTAATAATCACCTGGCATCAAGTCAGTAAACATGTAAAAACCATCATTAGAGATTCTATAAGAACCTTCTCTTGTAATGGTGCTGGGTTTAGTCATTGTGTACATCTGATCAACCATCTGGTCGTTTTCGTCATATAACTTAACTAGAACATCATTAATACCTATTTCATCAGTATGTTGCAATCCATCCTCATTTTCATCATACCATACATAATCTCCTAAAGAAGCATCAGGGCACATTAAGAAAAATGAAAGGTGACTTATCGCAGGATTTTCACCAGATTCCACTTTATAATACCAATAACTATCATTGCCATCTACTTCATAACCATAAAAAGTAATGGTATGCTCTCCAATTGTATATGGAACAGAAACTGCACCACAAGGTATCATTTCATGACAATTCTCCCAATATCCAATCTCTACGAGGTTGAGTGATTCAATATTGCAGTTGTCAGCAGTTGTCTGAGGGCCGGGTACTTTATTTTCATAATAGCAATCATGCCCTGATTTAGGATTTAGAAAAATATATCCGCAGGAAAATTCTCCTTCTGCTTTAATGTAGACATATTTGGTTTCAAAATCATCAAATTCCTCATCAAGCATAAGTAAATCAATCATTCCAACTGGATAATCTTCACAAGACCCATCACTATCTGCCATTTCTCCAGGAGTACGGGTACATGGAACTTCAAATTCATCAATTAGGTCTGGCGGATTATGAGATTTAATATCCACCGCTCCTGAAAATATAAATAAGAAGAAAACAGACAATATGAATAATAGTATTGAAGGGAATTTAGCAACTGGTCCATGACGTGTATGTGTAAAATTTCTCATAACCAGGTATTTAAGGGTAACATTCCAGAAACATCAAGGGGATTGATGTATCCGGACTTCTAATCATCAGGAAAGGATACGGATGTCTTCACACCCATACGAATGAGTGGGAAAGAAAGGTTAAAAAACCCTGGATTCTCAATAATTCTGTCCTAAATCCTTGTGGAGAATATAAACATTTAAAGAAGCATAATCAAGAAATAAATTAGGCTTTAAAACATATTTGTGTAATATTTTTGTTTATAAAGATTTTAGATGGAATATTATGTTATATAGCATTTATCATACTATGTATATGCCTATCATTGTATGATTTATGTCCAATTTTAGATTTAAATAACGTTACTTTCATAACTCAACAAAAATGTAAAAAATCAATTAAGTAATTGTTGTATTAAATAAGTTAAAAAGGGTTGCCATTTAGCATGACAACCCATATTATTTAGAACAAAAAAGGTATCCACTTCAATACCTGATCAGTAATTCAGGATTACTCTTTTGATCTTAGAATTAATCCCATCTTCTAATCTAATGAAATAGACTCCTTCTTCAAATTCACTAATATCAAGTTGGTAATACTTAGATCCTTGATTTACCTGTAAAGAATAGATCATCTGACCCACAGTATTGTAAATTCTAATTTGCTTAGTTGAAGCCGTTTCAGGAAGGATCATACTTATTATTCCTGTTGTTGGATTAGGAAAAACATCATAATCAACTCCAGAGTGTAATCTCAAGGACCTGATAGCACTGTAAGAAACATGGCCATCTGTGTCGGTCTGTCTTAAGCGATATGAAAACAAGGTGCTTCTTCCCAGATTTAAATCAACATAAGAGTATTCATTTATCGCATTAGAATTTCCTATTCCTTTTACGAAACCAATTTCATGAAACTCTGAGTTATCTGTAGATTTTTCAATGTAGAATCCCTCATTATTGATTTCCGACAGGGTAGTCCATTTCAATTCTATTTGGTTTCTTTTGTTATGAATTGAAAAATCTCCAAATCTCACCGGTAGGACAGGAGTACCACTGAGCCCTCCATCTATGGTTATATCATCTTCACTGGATTCAAGAGTAATAATGGCAGTTTCAGCCATTTCAGATGTTCCTCCCGGCATGATGTCACTGTCCATTTCATCGTCTCCTCCCCTATCAATCGGAGAAATATTATAACCTAAGGGATATTCAAAAGTAAGGTAATAGTCCCCTGCCGCAAGATTTGTGAACATATAATACCCATCTAATTTATCATCATTGGGATTTTGCATTGTCACCATCGTAGAAAGTAAATTATTATTTCCATCATAGAGTCTCACTGTAACTCCATTGATTCCGGTTTCTCCGTTATCCTGGACACCATTATTGTTGACATCATGCCAAACATAATCTCCTATAGAACCATTGGGACATATTAATCCGAATGTGAGGTGACTTATTGACGGACTTGTTCCAGACGTAATTTCATAATACCAATAACTATCGTTTCCACTATTTTCATAACCATGGAAAACTATGGTATTTGAACCTATCGTATAAGATGGAAGTACATTTTGACACAAATTAAATGCATTACATTCATTAGGATCCCAAGTACCAATATCTACCAAACTACATAATTGAGTATCATCACATCCTTCAGTGCATTGAGGGCCTGGAACTCTTTCATCGTAATAGCAATTATTCCCAGTTTTAGGTTCTAACAAAATATTGCCACAAAATACATTACCCTGTGCCTGGATATAAACATATTTTGTTTCACCATCATTAAAATCAAAGGCTCCTTCTCCTTTGATTAAATTAAACACCTGATCGGGATAATTGCACGAGTTATCATTGGTGTCTTTATCTGCATTTTTCGCGGGGGTCCTA
>JABDLO010000500.1 GCA_013002995.1 Saprospiraceae bacterium
TGATGCTTATACCGATCTTCAAGATGCCTTGGCCTCAGCTATTTTCGGGGACTCTATATGGGTTGCAAACGGAACTTATCAGCCTTCAGATATACCCCCAGGATGCACAGGGTGCTTTGTAAATAGAGATTGGACTTTTTTCTTAAAAGATGGTGTAAGAATATATGGTGGATTTTCAGGCACAGAAAACACATTGAATGAACGAGATATTCCAGCAAACCCCACGATTCTTAGTGGTGATATTGGAGTATTGGGTGATGATTTGGATAACTCTTTCCATGTTGTAATGGCTGCTGGTCCTGCCGGCACCAATATCGGTATTACAATAGATGGTTTTACGATCATAGGAGGGAACGCAAATGGGGCAGGTTCAGTAACAATCAATGGAAGCACTTGTTATAGAGGGGCTGCCGGAGGAGTTTACATAGTGAAAGAAGAATCAGCTTTAAATGAAATTAACAATAACACAATTAAAAGTAATTTTTCAATATTATTGGGAGGCGGTATAAATATAAATGGGACTAAATCCAGCAATAAAATAAATAACAATCTAATAACCGGAAATTCCGGAAAGGATGGTGGAGGTCTAAGATTGCAAGGAGGAAATGCAGTAAATGAATTAAACTTTAATACAATTAATAACAATACAGCGAATACAGCTGGTGGAGGTTTATATTTGTTAGGAGACAACTCAACCAATGATCTAAACCACAATATTATTTCCAGTAATACAGCAAACGAATATGGTGGAGTATACCTGAAGGGTAATTCCGGGATTAATGAAATAATTTATAATAATATTAATGACAATTCATCGGGTCTTGACTGGGGAGGGGCATATATTGAAGGTGAAAATGCTGTAAGTACTGTATTATCCGAGAATACCATAATCAATAACAATGCTGGGAGAAATTACGGAGGTTTATATTGGGATGGAACTACAGCATCTGCCAACACGATGAACAAAAATATTATTGACAGTAATTCTGCAGTTTCGAATTATGGTGGATTGTATTTAAAGATCGATTTTGCCACCACCAATACTTTAACTGATAATACTCTTACTAACAATTCAGCTACTAATGGAAGTTATGGAGGAGCATATATATATAGTCCAGGTATAAATAATATTTTGAGCCAAAACACAATAAGTGGAAATTCTGCGGGGAGCGATTACGGAGGTTTATATTTGGTTGGAAATCTCGCTAAAAATAAATTTTATAACAACACTATAAGAAACAATTCTGCCTCAAATGATTATGGAGGAGTTTGTATGTATGGGGGGGATGAGGATACCTTGAGCCATAACACTATTATTGGCAATACAGCAGGAAATAATTATGGAGGAATATTTTTGAGTGGTTCTAACGTTTCCAATGTTGTCGTTAATAATGTCATTTCCGGTAATTCTGCTGTCAATAGTCATGGTGGTATGTACTTTTATGGCAATTTTTCCATCGTTCCTAAAGTGATCAACAATACCATCTACGGTAATACTGCAACCAATTACGGGGGACTGTCATTGTACAATGGAAATTTTACTACTTCCAATAATATATTTTGGGGAAATGTTGCTGCCCCAAGTGGTAGCCAGTTTTTTGCCAATGTCGATGCTTATCCTACTGTCAATAATTCTATTATTGAAGGAGGCTGGCCGATATGCAACAACTGCCCTGGAACATCTGGAGATGGAAATATAGATCCATTAATATTAGATATTACTGATTTTGATGGTCCTGATGACTTGCCTGCGACCCCTGATGATGGACTTTCCATTCAATATTACAGTCCTGCCATTAATGCGGGAACAATCACGGATGCACCATCTGATGACATCACCGGATATACAAGGGATGCAACTCCGGATATCGGAGCCTACGAAAACAACAATAATCAATGGATGGGAACTGTAGACACCAATTGGGACAATCCAGCAAACTGGTCCATGGGTATGGTACCTCATATGAATCAGGATGCCTATATAAGTTCATCTGCCACTCATTTTCCAATGATCGTTGCCAATGCTTATTGCAGACAACTTCTTGTTCCTGATGGATCGCAGATTACACTGAATTCAGGAGGACATCTTCAGACAGGAAGTCATATCCAGATAGGAAATGGGACTTCAGGTCAGTTAACTATGAATGGAGGAACATTGACAGCTTATGATTTGATCCTGAATGCAAATAGCACTTTTATTCATAATAGCGGAGCAATCAATTTATCCAACTGATGGATTAAATTTTTTCTCTTGGTGCATAAATACATACCACCTTAAAACTGATGAATTAAGAGAATTGTGATATTATAATAATTAATTGATGCCTCAAATGAAATTTCAATTGGCTTACTAGATTTATGAATATTGAATCAATATCCTAATAATCATTAATCTAATGACCTTTTTCCTTACATTTGCGGCTTTCGAATAAGACCAATCTAGCATGTCAGCAATTAAGATCAAATCAGCTCTGATATCTGTATTTCACAAGGATGGATTAGAAAATATCATAAAGACCCTGGATGAGCTTGGGGTAACCATTTATTCAACCGGGGGAACCCAGGCTTTTATTGAGACCCAGGGAGTGTCTGTTGAGAGGGTGGAAGACCTCACATCATATCCTTCTATTTTAGATGGAAGGGTGAAGACTTTACACCCTAAAGTATTTGGAGGTATCCTCGCAAGAAGGGAAGATGATCATCTTGTTCAACTTGCCGATTATGAGATTCCACCGATTGATCTGGTTATTGTTGACCTTTATCCTTTTCAGGAGACTGTAAAAAGTACTGATGATGAATCGGCAATCATTGAGAAGATTGATATTGGAGGTATATCTCTGATCAGAGCGGCTGCTAAGAACTTCAAAGATGTTGTGGTAGTGCCTTCTAAGGATGAGTATGGAATGCTGGAAACCATTTTAAGTGAGAAAAATGGAGTTTCGACTCGTGAAGATCGAAAAGAACTGGCAAGAAGAGCATTTAGAGTTTCTTCTGATTACGATGTTGCCATATTCAACTACTTTGACAGAGAGGGAGAAAACGATAGCTTCAAACAATCGTTCCATATTGGTAAGACACTCAGATATGGTGAGAATCCACATCAGCAGGGAATTTTCTTCGGTGAGTTGGGAGCTATGTTTGAGAAATTAAGTGGTAAGGAATTGTCATATAATAACCTTGTCGATATTGATGCTGCCGTTAACCTAATGTCTGAATTTAAGGATGATGGTCCTACATTCGCAGTGTTGAAACATACCAATCCATGTGGAATTGCTACCAGGGGAGATGTGTTATCAGCGTGGCAAGCAGCTCTTGCAGGAGATCCGGTTTCTGCCTTCGGCGGAATATTAATTTCTAATGCAACCATCAATCTTGAAACTGCGGAAGAAATCAACAAGTTGTTTTATGAAGTCTTAATTGCTCCAGATTTTGATGATAATGCGGTTGAGCTCCTCACTAAAAAGAAAAAGAGGGTCCTAATGAAGATCAATCATTTTGATGTAAATGATAAGACTTATAAAAGCCTCTTAAATGGAGTAATTGTTCAGGATACCGATAAAAAACAGGAATCATCCCAGGATTTAAAGATTGTCACTGAAGCTACACCTTCTGTTGAGGATATTGATGATTTAATATTTGCCAATAAGGTAGTGAAGCATTTAAAATCAAATACCATTGTGCTTGCAAGTGGAGCACAATTATTAGGAATGGGATGTGGTCAGACGTCACGCGTTGATGCTGCCAATCAAGCCATTGCAAAGGCAAAGCATTTTGGATTTTCTCTTGATGGTGCTGTCATGGCTTCTGATGCTTTCTTTCCTTTTCCGGATTGTGTGGAATTGGCACATGAAGCAGGGATTACATCAGTAATACAACCGGGAGGTTCAATTAAAGATCAATTAAGTATTGATTATTGTAATGAGCATGGCTTGGCTATGGTTTTTACAGGAACCAGACATTTCAAGCATTAACCTGAAACTGCAAGTGAATCTCTGTATGGATATCGGAAATACCAAAGCTAAAATGGCTGTGTTCAATGCTCAGGGAAGTATTGAAGAATATTCCGTTTCTGCTAATCCAGGTATTCGCCGTGTCAAAAAATTGTGGAAGAAACACAAAATCACTAGAGGAATCATTAGCAGTACAAGACATCTTGATGACGAGTTCCTTCAGAAAGTAAATGCACTTTTCCCTTGTCTGATATTATCAGAAAAGACTGAGGTGCCGATTGAGTCGGAATATGAAACACCTTCCACATTGGGGAAAGATCGCCTTGCAGCAGTTGTGGCAGCAGATTTTTACTGTAATGGGAAACCTGTCCTTGTGGTAGATATCGGTACTTGTATAACCTATGATATCATATCTGAAGGAGTATATCGGGGAGGCAATATCTCACCAGGCGCTTACTTGAAGATTAAAGCCATGCATCGTTACACAGATAAATTACCTATGGTGGAATTGGTCGCTAATGATGATATCATGGGTAAATCAACTGTTAAGGCTTTGCAAAATGGTGCCTTTTATGGTACAAAAGGAGAAATAGAATCGTTTATTCGTGTGTTTAATAAGAGATTGGGTAAACTCAAGGTCATTCTGACCGGAGGTGATGCTTCGCTTTTTGCTGAGGTACTCGATCATAAAGTAATTGTACGCCCTCATCTGGTATTGGAAGGGTTGAATGAAATAATAAACTATAATGCAGCATAAATTCATTGCCGTCTTCATATTAATCATGGTGGCTGTAACATCTTATGGTCAGGGCAACGATAATTCTGTTTATTCGAGATTTGGTCTTGGAGACCCTACGAATAACAATTTCATGCATCTGCGTCATATGGGTAGTCTTGGAGCTTCCTATCATGATCCATATCATATTAATATTGTTAATCCTGCATCTCTTTCTCATCTAAGAGCTGTTGCTTTTGATATGGGGGTTTATGCCAAGATCGCTAAAATTTCTGACCAGAATAATTCAGAAACTGTTTCCAGTGGATCATTGGAATATGTTTCGATAGCCTTACCACTCAACAATCCGGTTAATGAAATCCTTGAACGAGAAGATCGGGATTATGGTTTTGGAATGGGATTCACTCTCATGCCTCATACAACTGTAGGATATAACATCAGTTCCCTGGAGAATTCGCAGGAATTTGGAACGATTGAGCGAAATTTCAAGGGAAATGGAGGAACCAACAAATTTTTATGGAGTAATTCCGCACGTTACAAGGATTTTTCATTTGGTGTCAATCTTGGATATTTATTCGGAAAGATTAGTTACGAGCGTAACTTGATCTTTCAACAAGAAGAATATGGATTCAACGATGTATTTACAACGGAATACTCAGCCAGAGGTGTTTTATGGAACTTAGGTGTATTATACACCAAAGTGTTAAATAAGGATCAGATTACAACAGATCGGGGTGTTCAACCTAAACGAATTATCTTAGGTGCACACTATGGATCTTCAACAAGTTTCACCACCGATTCTGATGTTACGAATCTGGGTGTTCAGCAATTGAGCGCGTCTAGAATTTTCAGAGATACCTTATTTTCAGAGCTTGGAATCGAGGGTGAAGGCACATTACCTTCAGAGTTTGGCATGGGTTTTACCTTTCAAAACGGAGAAAAACTTACCTTTGGTGTAAATTACACCTTAACCAATTGGTCCCAATATACCAATGATGCTAACCCTCAGGATCTGAAAGATGCATTTAGGGTATCAGCGGGAGGCTATTACAGGCCTAATTATTTATCCCAAAAAAGTTATTGGGATAGGGTATATTACAGATTTGGATTCAATTACAGTTCTGATCCAAGAAGTGTTGAAGGGGCGGATATAAATTCTTACGGTTTAAATCTTGGAGTTGGGCTTCCATTTATTTATCAGCGTAGAATATCTCACGCTAATTTGGGAGTAGAATTAGGATACAGAGGAAGAGGAACTCCGATTGAAGAATCATTTATAAACTTTTCATTAGGATTTACTTTTAATGATAGTGAATGGTTCTTAAAACGAAGATATGATTAAAGAAATGTTAAGACTGTGTAATATTGATCGGTCTCAACATCTTAAATATTAATTAGAATAACATAAAACTTGAGTATAGGATGAAAAAACAGACTTTCGGAATAGTTGCTGCAATCTTGTTTTTGGGTTATAGTCCATCCTTTTCACAATGTGAAACTTGGAATGACTCTCCTCAGATAGATGATGCTAAGAATGCACATTCCATCTACAGGCAAGCCATGAAGATCAATGATTTCATATTGGCATTTGATAATTGGAAGATTGCTTACGAAATAGCACCTGCTGCTGATGGTAAGAGAGATTATCATTTTATCGATGGTGCATCACTTTACAAACAAAAGTTTGAGCAATCTACTGATGATGCAATGAAAAAAGAATTTGCCGATAATGCCATGGAATTGTATGACCAGGCAATTAATTGTTACCAGAGTGGTACCATACCTGTCAAGTGTAATGGAGGTGACTGTGTTAAAGAAAAACTAGGTTACTTATATGGCAGAAAGGCTTTCGATATGTTTTATACATTCAACAGACCTTATTCTGAAACGCTTGCAGCACTTCAATTATCTGTAGAAAACGGCGGTAATACTACGGAGTATATCGTTCTCGATCCTTATGCAAGAGTAGTTGTGCATCAGTTTACAAATGACTTGATGGATAAAGAAACTGCAAGAGATATTCATAAGCAATTGAATGATATTGCAGATCATAACATTGCTAATAATCCAAAGTTTGCTAATTATTATGAACAGGCTAAAGCTTCTATGAACGGAAACTTTGCTTACATAGAAAGGCAAATATTTGACTGTGACTACTTTGTCGATAAGTTGAAGCCTGATTATGAAGCTGACCCTGATAATATGGATAATGTCAAGAATATTGTTGCTATACTTAAGGGACAGGGATGTGAGCCAGGTGAACCATTTTTCGATGAGCTCGACGCCAAATGGAAGGCTTATGCAGCAGAGGAAAATGCAAGAAGACAGGCAGAGTTTGAGGCTAATAATCCTAATGTAATGGCTAAGAAACTATACGATGAAGGTGACTTTACTGGAGCAGTTAATAAATATAAAGAGGCTATTGCCAATGAAGAAGATCCTGAAAAGAAGGCTACTTATTTATTCAGTATGGCTTCTATCCAATTCAGGAAATTGGATCAATACTCTTCAGCAAGACAATCAGCACGTGAAGCAGCCTCATTAAAAG
>JABDLO010000527.1 GCA_013002995.1 Saprospiraceae bacterium
AAAACACCTCTATGAAGTAAATGCACATAAAATGCCATGGTCCCGTCATCGTGAAGGACGACAACCTGATTGGCTTTGTCCTTGTGTTCTTTTCCCCCATTTTCAGTAAAATGATCTACCGTTCTAATAACGATTCCTTCTCGAGCTGCACAGATGGTGTCACCTTCCGGCATATCAAAATCCAGAGCATATTTTGATTCCCTGGTAAAGTGGGATAGCTTACCATTCCATGGCTGCATGATGCGGTATTTTTTACCGGATGAGAACGGCAGATTATAGAGTATGGAATCATTATGTGCGGAGTTGTATGGATCACCAAGAGAAGCATTTACATCGAAATAATCTCTCCACTCAATGGATGAAGTATCTTTTATTAATTCAATAGGTATTGAAATCAATTCTGGAATACAAGCTTCAGATTGGATGACAACTTCTTCCGGCCCATTGACAAAGTCCTTCATTTCATCTTTAAAACTGAACTCTATTAAGACCGGGCCGGATAGGTAATTCTTTAGGTCCAAATAAACCGTGTCATTCTTAATGGCATCAATCAATTCTAAGGTTTTGTGCTGACCATATGAAAGATTCCCCATCATCAATACCATGAATACAATTAACAGGGGAAGCGATGTATTTTTAGTCTTACACCTCAATTCCTTATATTTAAAGTAACTTAATAATTCATACAAATTTACTATGAATGCTTCAACCAATAAAATTCCCACTTCATTCTGGATCATTGCTGTCATGGCTCTCATGTGGAACATCATGGGATTGATGTCTTTTATTGGACAGACCTTTATGGGGCATGAAGCATTGCCTGAAGATCAACGTGCACTCTATGAAGCTGTTCCAGTCTGGCTGACAATTGTATTCGCTATAGCAACAATTACAGGTACCCTGGGAAGCATAGGACTCATCAGAAAAAAGTCGTGGGCCACTCAATTACTTTTTATTTCACTGGTCGCTGTTTTAATTCAGATGAGTTATAGTTTATTTATGACCAATGCAGCTGAAATCCTTGGCCCTACAGCTACCATCATATCTGGAGTTTTAATCCTTGTCTCGGTGTTCTTGTATTTCTACTCCAAAAGAGCAGATAAAAAAGGGTGGCTTTCAAAATGAGCATTTAATCATCATTGAAAAATAATCAATTGCAAGCCTATTTAGCAATTTCATAAGCTGCAACTTTTGAATATACAAAAGAGCGATCTTCAGCTATCAACTGAGCACTTAATTCTTCATCTTTTATGATAGAATCTTCCAAATATTCTGGAACTTCTCTTGGAATCATCAAATTTCGGAAACAACAACGGCCATTATTTTTTGAAATCCGAAGGACCTGATCAAACAGCTCATTAGAATCTTCTTCACTTTTTAATTCACAGATATTGGAAAGACTTAATCCGTCCAGGGAATTATCAGGCATTGAGATCATCCATTCTTTGGCATCCATCGTCACACATTCGATTCGATCAACCCTCTCTTTTAAAGTTTCGAAATTTTCTTCTTTTAAATAATTGGGAACTTCATCAAGGTCCCTATACGCACCTCTGAGGTATAAATGCAGAAAGTAGTTGCCAACTATAGGGATATCCCTCATTGCTTTCCTGGCCCTCGAGTAAAAGCTCTCGGCAAATGATTTGGAACCATCATCAAAATGAAAATAATCCGCACTTAATCCTCTTTTGGCCAATCTCCTTTTATTAAAAAGAAGATCAAACATTTTCCTGAATCTCCAGGTATTAAAAGTAGAGTCAAAAAATTCTTTCTGCGACTCCAGGTCTTTAGGTTCGAAAAGTCTTCTAACCCTTCCTTTACCCTGTAAAAAACCAATAACTTTTTTTGCTAATAACACAAATCTCTCATATCGCCCACCCATTAAAATTCCTTTCTTGATTAGATCTTTCTTGGTATTCCAAAAATCAACACATGCTTCATCCAGGTAGGGTATTATTCTATCATACAGGTCTAAATTGTTGTTGCCTGCTATTATGCCCATCAGTTGAATAAATTCATCATGGTTCAGATGTTTAATAGCCACTTTCTTCAGATTCAAAAGGTGGTTTTGAGCCTGATTTATATCTACCGCATATATTTTACCAGGATCATGTAGAAGAAATTCAAGGGTATTACATCCCCCTGATGAAATGGTCATCAGGACATCACCTTTTTTAATATTGAGCGTCTTTATATCTGACAATGGGTCTTCCCAATTCATGGTAAATATGAGTTTGGATAAGGCAACTTGAGATTTTTCAGTTTTCATATACGTGTCTTTTAGGTTGTGGGATATAAAAATGCTTCTTGAATACCGTGTTTTATAGAACATTCATAGAGATAGTCTATTGCAGAAGGTGTTATGTTGCCCCTCCCCTTAGAGTAGGATGTGTGGTTATTTTCGAATGCCAGAACAACAGCTTCTAATGCACACCCATGGGCAATTTTAGGAGAAGGGAATAAGTACAGGTCCTTTTGATAGTCAGGAGAAAACTTAAACCCTCCATTTACCATACCCATCCCTGATTGAAAAACAGATGCATTTTCCTTTACTTCTTCATGCATCTTTATATTAGAAGGATATCCGACATCAAATATGACGGTTCCTTTTTTAAGCCCCTTCAATTCCATAGACGATGAGCTGGTTGCTGAAATAATTATATCGGCATCAGATATCCATTTATTAATATCATTGCTCAATAAACATTGTTCTAAACCCAATTTCAAACTAACCTTTTGAAGCCGCTTTAAATTTCTTGCTACCAGATATAGATTACCTACTTTATTATGTAAATATCGAGCACAGGCTAATCCAATGTCTCCACTCCCACCCAGGATCAACACATTTTTACAAGAGAGATCCATCTGGTGATTTGAGATGTAACTCATCAGGCTTTTAAGGGTAAAAGCAGTTGTCAACGTATTGCCGGTTGTAAATAAGGTAGTGTCGCTATCCGGCAATAGATCCAAATTGCCCTCAAGTACGATAGAACTAAATCCTCCAAGACTTACAATAGGGATATTTTTCTTAATGGCTAGCTCAACAGTGCGAACAACCTTTGCCAGGTTTTCCTTCACATAGACTCCTGCTAGTTTATCCGGATCAATAAAAGTCTCGATATATGCTCCTTTGAAGTTCCTTTTTAGAAATGTTGAATAAATTTCAATATTGTACAATATCCGAGGGGGAAATAATGAAAATATTTCGGTGATGTCATCTTTTTTCACCGGATCAAATCCTTCACCTCTGATATTATTGAGGATAGACACAATAGTCTTCCAGGAAGGCTGATGACCTATGACAGCAAAATCATATGATGGTTGAAAGTCCGACAATTCAATGGTATTGAAATAAATAAGACTTTAAAGTGGAAGTTGTACAATCCACCTTGTAGTTTCTTCTGTGGGAAGTCCAATATTATCCAATGCTTCTGCATATGTCTTTAATGCATTTGCCCTGAGCACTTTCACATTTAGTCCAATGGCATCCAGATCATCTTTCATACATGTTCCATTGCATACTCCACAATGTCCTTTTAAGTCAGTCTGTGCCGCAAACTCAGCCAATACGGTCATACTTTCAAGATGAAGTGTATGGAAATGTTCTACAAAACTATTCCCCTTGATTTTAAACTCATCCTGCAATATATCTGATGAATGCTCCAGGTGTTCCTTTTCTTCTTCCGATGTCTGCAAAAACAATTCACCTATTTCTCCACCAATGGCCTTCCCAAGATCTCGATACATTGACACAGCATATGATTCAAGCATCACTTCCTGGATGACAAGACATGAAATAAAATCACCTTTGCGTGCATACTTTTTAAAGTTATCTCTCATTGTTTTCCAATAGATCCCATCTGTATTGATGATGGGCTCCATATCATACTTCCTGGCCATATCAATGAAGCCCAGTGCATGTTGACGTTCACTCTCTGCATGCTCAACTGCTTCCATCTTTTCTTCAATATCCTCAATGGTATCGGCAAGGGAAGCGAAGTTGGCCATACCTATTAATTCTCCGGTTATTGAGTGTGATATAGAATCTGTGATTACTTTCTTGACCCTGGGAGAGTCAAGGTTGACTTTTGTTAAAGTTTCCATATTGCTTGATTTGAGTTTGATAAGTAATGGAAACGGTATTTCACATACTAAACTAACGAAAAATCCTCATATAGAATTCCTTCGACAATACTGCTTAATAGTTGCCGATTATTTTTCAGACTAGAGATGTATCCGGTAGAGTCAAAGTTGAGGTGAAATGTTCTATTGAATAAGGATAAGTAAGGATCTTTCAAGTCCAGGCCAATGGTTAGAAAATGTAGGTTTTGTTGGTATAAATAGTGCCTTGCCTCCTGGATCAATACCCTAAGGCATTCTTCCATTCCCTCTCTTACATAGAATCCATCTATGTAACAAATTTTAATGGGCGACCCAAGACCCGGGAAAGGAAAGACCCCGGTAATATCATATAGCTTGCTTAGTGATTTGATCAGGAATTTCATCCCCCGTGAAGCATCTATGACCACATTTTGTTTTAATGTTGAAGTATCAATTACAGATATCAGAGCCATCACATCTTTTCCGTCCTGATACTTAATATAAATCCTATTATCTAATCCGGATATCCATGTTGCCTTCCCAAGTTGATATTTATTGAAGGTCTTTATTAATAATTCTTCTTCTTCCTCTGAAAGATGAGAGGTTATTAAAGCGTTTTTATGTTTCCTCTTGAAAATCAGAGGCAACATCTGTAATACTTTGAATGCTGCTGCTTTTTGAAACAGGGGTAGTCCTCCTCTCCCTTTAAAAAACCCAAGGACCCTGTCATTACCTTTTGCAGTGGTACAGAATAACAAGTCTGCATTTCTGGATTCCAGGAGTTGAAGACAATGCCGGGCAAGATCATGCCCAATTCCCGTATTCCTGTATTCCCGATCCACCTTAAAGTCACTTAAGTACCATATTGGAATTTTGTCACTATTGACAAAATGATCCGTTTTAGAAACCGAAAGACATCCAATGATTTTACCTTTTTCTTCACACACAATGGTTTCAAAGTTTCCCCTAAGATGAAGGAGTGAAAAAAAATCCGGGTTTCTATCAATTCTTAAAGAAATATTCCCCTTCATTGGATTCCTTGAAGTGAGCTCGAGCAACTGGATGTTGTCATCGGCTGTTGCCAATCTAATTCTATATCTGTCAGAGCTGTCTACATTCACCACTTTGTCCATGAATATTGCTTATTTTTAATATAAGCAAAACTTACAAAGTGATTAGGAAATACTTCCAATTCCTTTTGAAATATAGATTTCTAATATTAATCTTCAATGTTGGGTTGATCGGCTTTTGTCTATATCTCTCTCAAGGCATCAGGTTTGATTTTAACTTTCAAGAATATTTTCCTCAACAGAATCAGGATAGAATTTCCTACGAGAAATTATTAATTGATTTTCCAACAGAAGAGTCTGAAATCATCATACTCATTAAAGATGATTCTATTTTTTCCCCTCCTGTTTTTAGTGAGATCGTTCAATTATCAGATTCCATACGGCGATCGGAGGCCTTTAAAGAAGTCCAGGGGATAGCCAATCTACCATCCAATATATTAAGAGCATTTGCTCCCATGTATGATAAAATGATTGCCGGTCCTGTCCCGGATAGATTTTATGAATCTTTAAAAAACAGGGTGACCAGTCATCCAATATTGAGAAATCAACTGATCTCTGATGATGGAAAAATCACTGTCATCCGCTGTATTCTTCAGAAAACATATGCCAATGATCAGGGGAGAAAAATTGCCAATGATTATTTAAACACTCTGATTAAGAATTATCCATCCTTTGAATCCATATATACCACAGGATTTTCAGGTATAAGAGCTGACTATGCCGAACTACTCAAAATAGAACAAGGAAAGCTCTTCCCGATGGCTTTGATATTATTCCTATTGTTTCTATGGTTATTCCTGGGTCGCACTATAATGATCTTATTGCCCATTATCAATTCATCCATAGCCACATTATTTACGATGGCTTTGATGGCCATTACTGAAACTCCTTTTACAATCGTTTCTTCAGGGATACCTATGTTAATCCTCATTATTGGAGTTGCAGATACCTTTCATATTTATCACCATTTTAAACATCATTTAACTGAAGATGGAAAAAAAGCTCACGCCATAATTGAGGCTTATCAATTGATGGCTAAATCTTGCTTTCTCACTACACTCACCACCATTGTTGGATTCATCGCACTTATTTTCACTGATCTGCCGGTATTAAAAGAATTTGGTTTATTTACAAGTTGTGGTATTCTGTTCAGCTACTATACCATGATGACACTATTGCCTATATGGCTTTCTTTTCTTTCTTATCCCCAATTAAATTTCTCTCCTCCTTTTAAGTGGGCAAATATGAATTATTTAATAGGAAGGTTTCAAAATGTTTCAGGAAGGTTGTTGTTCATTTTGATGATAATCGTCATAGGCTTAAGTATCGGTATTTATAGATTACAAGATGAAACACGGGTCTATCAAGGATTAAAAAAAGAAAGTGTTCTATCTAAAAAAATTCTGGCTACAGAGAAAAATTTAGGCGGAATTCTTCCCATGAGTTTGGTATTGGACGTACCTGAAAATAACATGCTATACTCAAAATCAACTCTTAACTCTATTCGTAACATTCAAAACCATCTACTTGATGAAAATCAAATTGTAGGTTCCGTATTTTCAGTAGATAACATTGTCAATTTTATATTTCAAAAGGGAATTTCGGAGGTGCCTGCAGACCTGAATTCCTTAGATATGCAAGAAGTAACTGAAAAATTGGACAGAATTTCGATGGACAATCCCACGATCATGAACAGTATTGTTAATCAGGATTTAAAAAGATTGCACATAAAGACCAGATTAAAAGATGTCGGTTCCGGCAGGTTTGAATCTTTCATTAAAGAACTAAATTCTTACCTGGAATCAAATCATGCGGGAGAACAATGGACAATAACAGGACTTCCTAATATGTCATTACAACTATCAAAATTGGTGAGCTGGAATATTGTTTTAACCATTTCTATAGCATGTATTGCCATATTTTTGGGTTTCATTTTATTTTTTAAATCTCTTCGATTGGCAATAATCAGTTTGGTCCCAAACATAATTCCATTAATATCAATATTGGGTTTTATGGGTTGGGCAGGTATTGAGTTACAACCATCAGTGGTCATTGTATTCAGTATTGCCTATGGAATTGCCGTAAATGATACCATTCATTTCTTGTATCAATATCGACTCTTGCATCCACATAAGATAGATTCAACTTCATCGATCCGTCTTACCCTTCAACTATCCGGCAAGGCCATCATTCAAAGTTCCATCATTTTAATGGTTGGCTTTTCAATATTCCTTATTTCAGACTTTCTCGGTCTTTATTACCTGGGATTATTATTGATCATCGGAATATTAAGTGCAGTAATTAGTGACTTGATTATTTTACCTCTCTTACTTATTCGTTTTTCAAAATAGTACTGATACACATCTTTGGATTAATCAGTATTATGTATTAATATGGTTGATACTCAATTAACGCTGATTGTCAACACATATAGAAAAAGTAAGTCAATGGATTCATGATATCCGTTATGAGGATATCCCTCTGGATGTGGTTTTGATTGCCAAAGCTCAATTTGCCGATTTCATCTCGGCCATAATTGCAGGTGCACAATCAACGGTGGGTATTAAAATAATTGACTCTTGCAGAAATACATGGCATGACGGTCCTTGTACATTTATTCCTGAAGATAAATCTCTTGACCTCTATTCAACAGTATACCTACATGCTGTTCTTGCTAATGCTATAGAATTTGACAATCTGGTGTTTATGGGGCATGTCAGTCAATCCAGTGTTTCTGTCCCCCTGGCAATGGGTGAAAAACTTGGAAGCAGCACAAATGACATCCTACTCGCCCAAATCGTAGCTACAGAAGTTGCAGGAAGAATGGGGGCATATTTTGCTCTCGGTCCACAACAGGGACATATGAGATCTTACCTTCATAGAGTTGCTTCAACTGCAGCGTGTTGTAAATTGCTAAGTTGTGATGTTGAAATAACTTCAAGAGCCATGGCTATTGCTTTGTCGATGCCTGAATTTCCACTATATCCTGCAGCATTTTCTCCCGACACAAAAGCCTTATGCACGGGAGCTCCTTCAGTGGAAGGAATTAAATCTACCTATCTCGCTATGAATGATGTAGACGCATCCCTGGACATCCTCGAAAACCCTGTCGGGTTTTATTCCTTCCTTACATACGTAGATAAAATGCCTGATGTATGGGGACAAATAGGAAAAAGCTGGTCGCTATATGCATTAAGCAGTAAAATGTCTCCCTCTTGTGCTTATGCTCAATCATCTGTTCAGGCAGTTGAAGAAATCCTATCTAACCAGGAAATAAATCCGAAAGAAATCAATAAAATTAGAGTGCGGGCACCAATTACAACAGTTGCCATGGAAGCTTTTTCCAAACCACATAATGACCAGGTAACTGTTGTAAACACTAACTTTTCAACTAAAAGAAGCATAGCTGCAACCTTAATCTCCAGGAAACTGACCAGTCATTTCTTTACTCCCGAAGTATTTAATGAAGCCAGGGATGAAATTTCTTCGATCGCAGATAAAGTCGAATTATTACATGATTGGAATCTTTCTGTTGCTCTTATCAAGGGCATAGATAAGGCCATTGTTGGAGCCGGGAAACCTGGTGTTTTCGGAATGGGTCAAACTGAGAAAACCTTTAAAAAGTTTAAAGAATCGTTTGGTAGTAGGAAGCTATTTACTATTTCTGACTTTTACAATATTGCTATTTTACCATCTTTAAATCGTAATTATTTACTGAAACGAATGTGGAAAAGTAAAAGATATAAATTACCTTTTTTAAATCCTGAAAAGAAAAATAACTATAGATCATTTGAAGGGGATCTAAGCAAATTTGAGTTCGCCCAATCTTCAATAATTTCGATCAAATTAAAAGATGGAAAACTGTTTGATTCTCGCTGTGACATCCCAAAAGGATTTGCAGGGGATCCAAGTCGATTAGAGAATATTAGGGAAAAATTCATTAAGGAGGTTAAAAATATGATAGGAAAAGATACGGCAGAAATCATGTACAACGATATTCTAGAATTACCCAAAACAAACGTTTCAACCATCTTAAATTATTTAAGGTAAAGTCTATGGGCTTAATTTATGCAAGTTTCGGCGATTGGAAAATTAATATTGGGTGCAATAAAATGTTGCTTGAAGACATCTATACTTTAAGAACACAGGTCTTTGTTAGGGAAGAAGGATTTGATCATAGTATGGTAAAAACAGAGATGGATGAGGATTCTGTTCATATCGTAATATTTCAGCAAAGGACTCCCGTTGCATGTGTATCTATTGTAAAACCAGATGTACTCAATGCAAGTTGGGAACAGTTACATTTGCCTTCAGCAGAAAAAGGATCAGCAGTCTTAGTCACTAAAATGATAGTCCTACCTACCCATAGGCACCATGGACTACCAGTAATACTTGTAGCAGCCATGGATCAAATAGTGTTCCCAAGGTTTGGTTATCGATGTGCTTATGTTATTCTTATTGACAAACATTGCTTTAATGCACCCCTGTACAATAAAATTGCCGGGTGTAATGTCATTTCTCATTATAAAGTAACATCATCTTCCCCTGAAAGAATTGTAATGATGATGGATCGTGAATCTCTTCAATTTCAAAATGTCAGAAATGAATTTCTTAATGCAATAAAACTTACTCTCGATTAGATTATCCGTTGCTACAGTATTGGTAATTTTATCATCCCTCCCCAACTTAAATGTTAATTGATGGCTTCCATCATCCCAGGTTAAATCATTCACCCGGATGTTATTGGCTTGCAATGATATTTGAAAAAGAGAAACACAGAATCAACTTCATTTTCATGACTTTCATATTTATCTCGTAAAGTTGATTTTGTTTCAATTCATATTTCCCAACCATTGCGGTAGTTTTCGCAAATATTATCTCTATTGTGAATCAGGACTATAATAATTAATTACCATCTACTCGTTAGACAGATTACATTCTTTATAATAAATTTACTTGTTCAATTTAAAGCCATATCTAATTCAAATATTCATGGACCTACATCTGAATTTTAAACCATTTAGATTTCCCTTCATCTTACTATTGTCTTTCTTATTTCTACTGACATCCTGTGGTAAAGATCCCATCGAAGAGGAGGAGGAAGAAGACAAGGTTGAATTTGCAGTTGATATTGGTGACAGTCAGATTCCCTACATAGTTATTTCAACCCAGGGGGTAATCCTTAATGAACCTAAGGTCCCTGCAATCATGAAAATATATCAGCAAAAAAATAAGGTTCAGGAGTTGAATATTGGAATAGAATACAGGGGTTCCACTTCCTTCCGCATTTCTGACAAAAAATCATTTGGAATTGAAACCTGGGATGCTGCCGGTAACGATGTCGATGTGTCCATATTTGGATTACCGGAAGAAGAAGATTGGATATTGAATGGTCATGTGGTCAATATTGGAGGGCAATTTATATTCGATCGTACGATGTTGTACAATCATTTTGGATACACCCTGGCAAGAGACATCGGCAGATACGCCAGTAATACTAAAATGGTTGAAATAGAAATCAATGGGGAATACCTGGGGGTTTACGTCTTCATGGAAAAACTTAAAAGAGACAAAAACAGAATTGACATTTCTAAACTCAATCCCGATGAAAATGAAGGAGAAGATCTGACGGGAGGATACATCTTAAAGATCGATAAAACAACGGGTGGGGATTTAAGTATTACCCAACCATTGGAATATTTTGAAAACAATTGGGATGATGATGCTCGCTACACAGCAGATATCTGTTTCAGATCACAATACGACATATTTGGTAATGTGATAGATTTTCCAGCTTTCGACGGGCCTTATCATGATAATCAATACCTGGAAACTTATTTCTTATATGAGTATCCGGATGCAGATGAGATTACTCCTCAACAAAAGTCCTACATCCAGGATTATATCCAGGAATTTGAAACGGCATTACTCCAGGATGAATTTAGCTCAGCAACAAGAACCTATACCGACTACATCGACATTGAAAGTTTCGTGGATTACTTTCTGCTAAATGAAGTCTGCAGGAATATCGATGCCTATCGATTGAGCACCTATCTACACAAAGACAAAAATGGTAAATTAAATATGGGCCCGATCTGGGATTTGAATATTGGATTTGACACCGGTGATCGCGTTCCCTGGGATGGATGGGTAATGAACTATAACAATTATGTAGAGAGAGATGCCTGGATGGTTCACTTTTGGTGGCCCAGATTGATGGAGGATCATTTGTTCAGACAAGCGGTTAAAGACCGATGGAATGCACTCAGATCCAATGCAATGAGTACTTCTTCCATGCATGCTATAATAGATGATGCCGTAAGTTTATTACAGAATAATGGAGCCGTAAATAGAAACTATATCAAGTGGGATATTGGAATACCAGTTGACTATATGGCTAGTATTGAATCACTTAAGAGTTATCTCTCCCAGCGGACTTCATGGATGGATTCAGAGATAGCAAGTTTTTGATGATACCATGTTAATAATTACTCTTATTTTGGTGCAAACTTCCCGGACGATATGTCTGTACAAAGGTTGATAGAATTGAATGCTTGAATTCCTGATAAATCAAAACAGTTCTGAGAATCCCTCCTTTATGGGCATTCTACTGGCTGTGCTGAGTTCATTTTTTCTATCTTTTCTCATTGTCATAACCTATGAGATCACAACTCCTAAAGCTGGTAAATCTAAAAATTTCACACAGTCTCTAGCATTGATATCAATTGTAGCAGCAACAGTGATGCAAGCCATCGGAGATTCACTGGCAAGAGGATTGGGGATGCTTGGTGCACTGGCCATCATACGATTCAGAACCAGGCTTGATAATCCACGCAATATGACATTCATGTTTGCTTCTATTGCTGTGGGTATATCCTGCGGGGTCTTTGGGTTCACCATTGCATTCGTAGGAACGATGGTATTTTGCATTGCAGCCTTATTGGTTCATTTTTCCGGGATGGCTCAGGATTCCTCAATGAAGGGTAACATCAGACTAAGTATCCCTTCAGATCTAGTAGATACTTTATTGATTGAAGACATACTAAACCGGTATTGCAACACTTCTACACTGGATCAATTCAGAACCATAACTGAAACTCCTCCAGCAGATCAATCAGAAGCCCCATCTTCACCCACCCAACATCTTGAGGTAACATACCAATTTGCTATGAAGTCCAAGGCCAATCCGGATCAACTTTTAAAAGAATTGAGAAACATCGATGGCCTGAGAGATATACGACTTAGATTCAATACTTCAACTCCTGAAAACGTATGATGAAGTATCTCAAGCCATATTACATCATAGCCATATTGATAGGAGCATGGATCTTTTGGTTCAATAGCCAGGGAAACAGACAACCTGAGGAGTTTTTTGGCTTTGCTGAAAACAGGGACACAGAGGTAAATTTTAATTACCCGGTGGTGGTGAAACGCATTCATGTAACGGAAGGGGGGAAAGTGAATGAAGGAGCATTGCTTTTTCACCTTCAGCGCATTCAAGCCCAGGAGGAATTGGCTGAAGAAAGTTTTCGCATTTCTGAATTGCAGGCAGAGTCCAATGCATTGCGAGCTGAAAAAGCCGGAGAGTTGAAAATTAAAGAAGCTGAATATCAGATGGATCTTAAAGCCATTGATGATAAAATTGATGAAATATCAAGGGAGTTATCTTACAAAAAGAATACTTACTCGGGTATAGAAAGCTTGAGTGGAGTCAATTTAGATTTCTCATCTATGGAAAATGAATTGGCTGACCTGCAGCAGGAAAAATTGATGCTAGACAGTTTGTTTCTCATCCAGAAAACCAATCTACAAGAAGAGATGAGGCTGGGTGTCAATCCATACATCTCTGAAATCCGAAGAATGGAAGCAAGAAAGGCATTCGATGAGGAACAACTGGTACAGGAAATCGAAATCCGTGCCCCATTCAATGGCCTGGTAGGAAACATACAATGCAAGGAAGAGGAGCACATTCCCTCTTTCAAGACTCTGATGAACTTTTATGAACCCAACCCCTCCATGGTGAAAGGATTCATCCATGAGGATATGATTCTCAAAGTCAAGGTTGGAGATGTATTGACCATCCGTTCCATTACCAATCCAGACGTAGGTATTAAAGGGACCGTTTCAGGATTGGGATCACGAATTGTAGAAATACCTGCAAGATTAAGGAGAATGCCTGACTTCAAAACTTATGGAAGAGAAGTGTTAATTAACTTACCCCAAACCAATGCGCTCATTCAGAAGGAAAAAGTGGTCATCGAAGTCCTATGATCTATATAGCTACATATGCACCCATTCCCCTTGAAAAATCATTGTTCTCCTTCATTTTTTGCTTCTTGATGATTGGTATTCTTCCTGCTCAGGAAAAAATGGATATACAAGAATGGCTAGAGACGAGGAAAACTAATATGACATCTTCAATCCAGAATATGGGAGATGAGGAATTCAGCCCTTCATGGATCAGAGAACTCGAGTTCAGAACTGAAACTGAAGATTTTCAAATTGATAAACAAGAGTATTTAATTAGATTTCGTCCCACTTATCCCTCAGAAAGAAATGCACAATCCAATCTCATCAATGCTTCCAGGGAAGAATGGGATATCAACCAGCTGAATTTTAATAATGACATTAACCGATACCTGCTTGATGAGCTGCTCATCATCCGTGAGATCAATGAAGAGATAGAAATACTCACAGCACTACTTCAGGTTTATGAAGATCAGAAACGCTTGATCAGTGATCAGATCTATACAGGAAAATTCAATCTCAAAGACCTCAGCCAGGTAGACGGTGACATAAGAAGTGTAAAGGGTAAGATCAATGATCATCAATTGCGTATTGAAATCTTAAATAAAAAAAACATCCTCCCGGATACAGATCAATTGATTTCTATACAAGACATTTCAGAACAATTGGTACAGCAGGATCTTACTCAGCAATCTACTATAAACAGAGCAGAAAGAGATTTTGAACTTCGCAAGGTCAAAGCAGAGATGGAACTCGAAAAGATCGAAAGTGGGAGAATTTTTGATTTCATTCAATTGCGATATGACGGTCCTCACAATGATCTCTTTAGAGAAAGGGTAAGCCTGGGGATCAATCTTCAACTGCCCAATAATGGCAGGCAGAAGTTAAGAACTGAAGAATTAAAAGTAGAACAACTCATCAGGCAGCAAGAATACGACCTTCAGCAGAAATTGGATAGTATTAGGCTCTCACAAGAACTTAATGAATTTACTTTGCTGATCCGCAAATGGAATTATAACTATGATATCATTAATCAGCAAGAAGGGGAATTGAATAACATCATTAATAAAGGAATTAACATAGAATTTGATAATCCCGATATCATCCTTTATCAAAAAGAACAATTGTTAAGACTTATGCAGGACCAACTTGATCTGGAGAGTGACATTTATCAGTTGTATCTTGACTTGCTGGAGAGAACTACCATTCTTGGTGAAAATCGGTTTTATACATTCATATTGAAGACATAAAAAGGTAAGGTAGTAAAACCTCTATAGGGTCAGTTGATCGGAAAAAGTAAAACTTTCACCCAATTATTTCATGATGTGCCGAGACATTGTTCTATATTCCATTTATTCTTTTACATAAATCCATTCACTATGAATCTCGGTTGTTTTTCCATTAGTCTGACCGTTAAAGACATCAAGAAATCAAAAGAGTTTTATCAAGCCCTAGGCTTCGAAGTGTTTCATGGAGATGAAAGCCAGGGTTGGTTAATTATGAAATCACCCACCTGCAACCTCGGATTGTTCCAGGGAATGTTTGAGAAGAACATACTCACTTTTAATCCGGGATGGGATCAGGATGCACAGAATATGGAATCTTTCAAAGACATCCGTGAAATACAAGCTGAGCTCAAGGCAAAAGGCATTAAAATGATCAAAGAAATTGAAGAAGGAGATGAAGGCCCTGCCAATTTCACACTGGAGGATCCTGATGGGAATCCCATCCTTTTTGACCAACATCGATAGGATCAATTAATAAACAATACATCACTCAAAATGCAATCACTTTCATGAATAAATTCATCAAGTCAAGCCTTATCCTATTATTAGTGGCATTCAGTTTTTTATCTATCCAAGCACAGCACACTCCTTATGATAAAATACTCTCGGATGCTTTTTCATCACAACCTTCTGGAGCCACAGCCATAGTGACTAAAGGAGGAGAACCTGTATTTGTAGGAGCCGTTGGTACTGCCGATATTGAATTGAGTGTAGAAATGAAACCTGAACATATTTTTAGACTGGGTTCCATCACCAAGCAATTTACTTCTGTTGCAATCATGATGCTGGAAGAAGAAGGAAAATTGAATACTGATGATCTTCTCACTAATTACATACCTGAATACCCCATCGGTGATAGAAAAGTGACTGTTGCTCATTTGCTTAATCACACATCCGGAATCAAGTCTTACACCGGTATGCCAGGCTTTATGCAGAACAACACCAGAGATTATTATGAGGTGGATTCACTGATCGAGGTATTCGATGAAGAACCATTTGACTTTGAGCCGGGAACACAATGGAGTTATAATAATTCAGGGTATATCCTTCTGGGTGCAATCATCGAAAGAGTTTCTGGCATGAGCTATGCCGATTTTATTCAGGAAAGGATATTCGATCCACTTAATATGACCGATAGCTATTACGACGACGCCCAACAAATGATCCCTAATAGAATTCCGGGGTACAGTCCCAGTAGAGAGGGAATAGTAAATTCCAATTACCTGGATATGAGCATTCCTTATGCTGCAGGATCTTTATTGAGCAATGTAGAGGATTTAGCTAAATGGAATAAAGCAGTGTTTGATGGAAAGTTGATATCCAAAGCCTCAATGGATAAGATATTTAAGCCCACCATCCTGGCTGATGGTAATGAGCAACCCTATGGTTTTGGGTGGGGAATTGGAAAATTTCAGGGGAGTAAGATTTACGCACATGGGGGGGGGATATTTGGGTTTCTGACCAAGGGGATTTATGCTCCTGATGAGGACGTATATGTTGCTGTACTTTCCAACTGTAATTGTGCACCTCCTGAGGAAGCAGCAGATAGATTACTTGGAATGGCAATTGGCAAGTCTATTGAAAGAGAAGAAATTAAAATATCTGAAACCGCATTAAAGGACTATGTGGGTACGTATGACGTAGAAGATGCTGATTCAAAGCGATATATATCCTTTGAAGATGGAAAATTATATTCTCAACGAGATGAGGGAAGGAGGTTTGAAATTTATCCCTACGGCAAAGATCAATTTGCATTTAAAGGAGATGCTTCGACATTAGAATTTATACGAGAGAATGGAAAAGTAGTAGGTCATCATCTGGTTCAACTTTCAGGTGATAAAGGATATGCTAAGAGGACCTCTATGAAAATTGAGATGAAAGAAAAAGTGATGGTTCCGGACGAAATCTTAAAGAAATACGTGGGTAAATATGAATTGAATCCCGGCATGGTATTAGAAATCAAAATTGAAGACGGTAAGCTAATGGGTGCTCCTGCAGGACAACCAGCAGCAGAACTTGTTGCCAGTAGTAATACAGAATTTGCGGTACCTGATTTTGGTGTCAAGATTGTCTTTCAGGTATCTGATACTGGTGTATGTGAAGGATTAGATTTTACACAAGGTCCTCAAACAATAAAAGCGAAGAAATTAGATCAATAACCTGTAGTATAAATGAGAAAACTTTGTTTCTTAAAGTGAAGTAAATTTCCTTCAGAGATCCCTTAACTCAGTTATAGTACACCCAAAACCCATACCTTAACAAAATGAGAAGAAAGATTGCCATTATTTTTTACATCATCATTGTTACTGCTTGTAGTAAAAATGATGAGATAGATGGTGATTCAGATTTTCAGTTACCTGAAATCACTCCTACTGGTGATGAGTCGTATCTTAATTTTTCCTCTGACTACATTTTTGATGATAATGTGTTGCATACTTTTTACCTAGAACTGTCAGCCGATAATTACTCAAAAATTAACGCCAATCCTGCAGCAGAACAGTATGTGGAAGGGATGCTCATTTTTGAAGGTGATACCATCAGTCCTGTCGGAATCCGCTACAAAGGTTCTATAGGAGGATTTGTAGGATGTGTGTCCGGATCTGACTGGACCAATCCTTCAGGCAGAAAGACATGTACCAAGCTTTCCATGAAGGTAAAGATCAACTGGGAGGGTCGGGAAGAACATTTCTATGGGTTAAAGAAACTTCAATTTCATTCTCAGAATTTAGACCCAAGCCAGATGCATGAAAGATTGGGGTATTACCTTTTCAGGCAAATGGGTGTACCCGCACCTCGGTCAGTACACGCAAGATTGATGATCAATGGGGAATATTCTGGCGTTTATGCCTTAACGGAACAAATAGATGGTCGATTTGCAAGGTATAATTTTGAAGACGGAAAAGGAAATGTATATAAAGAAGTGTGGCCATTAACCATGAATGGAAATGTAAATAGCAATTCAGCTTTTATAAATGCACTCAGGACCAATGAAGATGAAAACCCTTCTGTTGAAATCATACGATCATTTGCCCAGGAGGTGAAAAATGCACCTGAATCTGAATTGCAAGAGGTGATCAGTGCTTCAATGGATATTAATGAAATTGTTTCTCATGCAGTAGTGGATCGTACCATCAGAAATGATGATGGTCCTTTCCATTGGTATTGTGGAGGGGGAGGGTGTAGCAATCACAATTATTATTGGTATGAGGAACCTGTGAATAAGGAATTACATCTCATCCCCTGGGATCTTGATAATGCTTTTGAGAATATCATTCAAGATGGAAATCCTATCACACCCATTAAAGATGAATGGGGAATGATCTCCAATAATTGTCAGCCCTTTAATTATGGAACATTTAACTCACGTCAATGGTCAGCAAGTTGTGATAAATTGACTGGTGGCTGGGCATCTTTTACAGAAGAATATCAACAGATTAAAGCTGTGTTTATTGAAGGCCCATTTTCCCAGGAAAACGTGGATCCATTGCTTGAGAAATGGTCGGAACAGATAAGAGAAGCTGTTGCTGATGCTCATAGTTCTCATTCAGATGCTATCTCAGTTGAACAATGGGAATGGGCAATGGGTGTACTCAAAGAACAATTAGAATATGCGAGGGCCAAATAAACCAAAGCTAGACCCATTTACCATCTAAATTCTTTTACCCATTCTTACTTGAAAGTCTCAATCCGAATCCAAAACTGATTCGAGAAGAAAACTGCTTTCTTCCCTGTGGTGTGATACTGTCATAGAAATAGTCAAATAGTGAGAACATGTTGAATCTCTTGGTAATTGGGAAGGTTATCTTTAATTGCTCCAGAAAACGGTAATCATTAAAATCGTTGAATAATGGTTGATAATACAGGGTATTGATAATCTTCACATTGTTGGGTGGAATGACTGCCGTGAAAGAAACATAAGTACTGTATCGATGATTGTAAAACTTGTCTTCAATCAAGTCTGTTGCTTCCACTTCATACATATAAGCATTTCCCCAGTACAATCTCACATTCTCCTTCGAGATTAATTTCATCCTTATTCCTCCACCTATCAGATTCCTTGAATTTACATCCAGGATCTTATTTTTCTGACTTTGAACAAAGGTTTCTATCCTGAATAAGTCAGTGATCTCCTGATTGTATCTGAAATGAAGAAACCATGCATTTTCAAAATCATTATCCTTAGACCTTGCAAGTGTATAATCACCTAAAAGCATGTAAATCTTATTGAGATCCTTTGATTTTAATTGGGTAAAAAGACTATTGTGTATCTGAAAAAAAGTAAGTCCATCATTGTTGGAATAGGTGGAAGACACATTACCATCCATAACAAACCTTGTAGAATCAGTGTGTCTCCTTCGGCCTTCAATATTTACAAGGGCCTGCGACAGAATAGTGCCATTGATTATGAAGATTAAAAGAAGCGTAAGAGTACTTCTGATTGTCATAGGGGTTAAGATTGGACTATTGTAAAAGTAAAAATTATAAGGAATATCTGATCAGATTGACAGTAGGTTATTCTGCCCCCACCTTTCCTTTTACCGAATCAAACATAGCTCTGGAATCATACCCAACCCCATCTTTAAACACAATTTCCATATTCCTAATATTGGAGATGTTTTTCATAAGGTCGCCATCAATTAAGACCAGATCGGCTACTTTCCCCACTTCTATGCTGCCGATTTGATTCGACTGATCGAGATAAGTTGCACCATTCATGGTACAGATCTTAATGGCATCGGGGATAGAAAATCCCGCTTCTACAAAGATCTCAATGGTGCGTTGGTTGGCGTATCCGGCAACCGTCCTCCCTGAACCGGTCGGGTCAGTTCCTGCTGTCAATAAACCACCTTTATCATGGAATCGCTTTAACCAGGCCAGGTTTTTATTGAACATGGCTTCAGATAGTGAATCTCTACCTATTCGACTATTATAGATATTAATTTCTCTCTCTTTTAATTGTACTGTCAGAGCTTCCATTCCTCCACCCGGCACAATTTCCCGACCGGTGTAAGGCTCAAATACATTGGGAGTAGAAGTAATGGCCGTACCATTTTCGATCAGAACATCAATGAGCTGATCGATTCTTTCTCCATCCAATGGCTCAGAGAATCTTCCTCTGCTTGCTCCGAATGGATCACATATATCAGTTCTCCTCCTCGGATTAAAATCAGAAGCAGCCATAAAGCCATGCTCCAGGTTATCTAGTCCCATATCAGATGCTTCTTCATAAGATACAGAACACAGATGCCCGGTGACCTTGTGTCCCCTGGAATGTGCTTCATCGATGCATCGTTGCATATCTTCCCTTGTGATATTGTTATACAACTTAAAAG
>JABDLO010000234.1 GCA_013002995.1 Saprospiraceae bacterium
TGATAAAAGAATATGAATTCTGGATGCAGGATGGTAAAAGAGCCATAACTTGGGATGACAAGATATCAATGAATAGGTATTATGATGACATGCCCGGCCCAAGACAGGAAATGTATGCAACAGATAAAGAGCATTTTCAGTCTTCAGGTAGAACTGCTGAGGATTTCTACGTAAATATCAGGGCGGCTTGTGAATCAGGCTGGGATTTCAGTTGTCGATGGTTTGAGGACCAGAAGGACTTACTTACGATTAAAGCTGCTGAAATATTCCCAGTAGATTTAAATTGCCTGTTGAGTTTTCTAGAAGAAACCATTGAAAGAGGATATGGGCTAAGTGATGATGAAGCGCACTTTGATGAGTTCAAGCACCAGGCTGTAGAAAGAAGAGCCATGATACGTGATCATTTCTGGAGTGAAGAACATGGATGGTTCATGGACTTATGGATTACAGACCACAGACCCACAGGAGTACTTTCTCTTGCTGGCATGTATCCATTGTATTTTAATATTGCGACGGAAAAACAGGCTGAAAAGGTAGCTGAAAACCTGGAGAAGTTATTCTTAAGAGATGGAGGTCTTGTTTCTACCCCTTACCACACCGGACAACAATGGGATGCCCCCAATGGGTGGGCACCACTTCAGTGGATGGCCATTCAAGGATTACGGAACTATGGTTTTATGGATCTCGCAGAAGAGATCAAGTCAAGATGGATTGGTCTCAATACCACTGTTTACCAGAATACTGGTAAAATGCTTGAAAAGTACAATGTTGAAGATACTTCATTGCTCAGCGGAGGAGGAGAATACCCAGTCCAGGATGGATTCGGATGGAGCAATGGAGTACTTATAAAACTTATGAAAGAAGAGTAATTCAGGAATCTTTTTACTGTAGTAAACTGTAATTTGACGGTATCAATTACCAAATGATTAAGAAATCGAAACATAACCACCTGACTGATAAAGGGTTGTAAAGAGATTAAAGTGATCTTTTATTGTATTTCGATGCAAAATTTCGCCCAATTGACAATTTTCCGACATCTAATCACGCCATTGCGTCATCTATTCGCTGATTCTAAGGTCCTTTTACCCGTAAATTTACTTCATGAATAATTGATTGTCAATGAATTAATTGCAATCTATTAAAATAGTGAGACCATGAACCAATATCTACTACTATTCGTAGCAGGTTTCCTGCTGAGCTTTGCTTCCATCCATTCTGACAAAATCATCCGATGGGAAGTTATCGGACATAAAAAAATAAGCAACAACCAGGATCGAACTGAAATTCCCATTAAGGTATTGACCAATAAAAGTCAGGCCATTAGATTTTCTATTAATAATGGAAATCTGGAAATACATCACGCCAAGTTACATTTCAATGATGGAGAAGTTCAGACGGTCCCTCTTCGCAGAAAATACAAGGATGGAAATATGACTAAAATTGTAGATCTTAATGGAGGCCTTAGGAACATTATTAAATGTGAACTTCATTACATTCCCGATCGTCTGGCCAAGTCAAATCCAGTTATTGAATTCTGGGCAAGAACAGAAGTTGAAGAAGGTCTGGTTGATGGAAAGCAGTAATGTGTCAAGTGATATTTGATGGGTAAAGTTAAGTTTTGCAAACTGGGAGATTGAAGAGATTGTTAATTGTTAATTGTTAATTGTTAATCAACAATCTTTCCAATTAGCAATCTTGCCAAACCCTTTGTTCAGGCTCAAAATCCAAGTAAACCCAACCTGTCATTAAATACTTGACAGAGCACCGGTTATCCCATGTGAATCATTTAGAGACTACTTTCTTTCGAAGGGATTCATTTCTGGTTAAAAAATTTCCTACAAGCGCAAAAATGATGATTGCTATTCCGACGAGGGCTTGCCATGTCTGATATTCTCCCAGCAATAACCATCCTGCAATCACTGTAAAGACGACTTCTGAATACTTAAATGGTACAATAAGATTGGTCTCCGCATATTGAAATCCACGGGTCATCAGATACTGAGCTGCAAAGCCAACTATTCCGACAGAACCTACGATCAACCATTCTTTTCCTTCTGGGGTCACCCATTGAAATAAACATCCAACACCACCTACAATAGATGCTACAGTCATGAAATAATTTACAACAACCGCCGGATGCTCTGAATGTCCAATCTTCCTGATGATTACGAAAACCATCCCACTGAATAAAGCTGAAATTAAAATAATAATGAGTCCGGTCATCGTGATCCTGGGATCGAAACCTTTCAGTAGTAATATCCCTGCAAATGCCAGTACGAAATAAAACCATTGGATTCCTTTCATCCGCTCGCCTAAAATCACAATCGCCAGGCCGGCTGCAAAAAATGGAGCAAGATATCGCAGGGAAATAGCCGATCCTACAGGCATTAATTGAATAGCTCGAAAATAAAGTGCCATTGAAGTCACACCTACGATCCCTCTTAGGATCAATATCTTCTGGTTGTTTCCTTTTATTGGAACTCCAACCCGATTGATCCAGATCAGTCCAAATATCAATGCCCCAAAGGATCTGAAGAAAACCAACTCCAGGGCAGGCAAGTGTTGAAGATATTTTATCAGTATGTTCATAAAAGTGAATGCTATCGATGAGAGCAAGATATAACCGACCGCCTTACCAGAATCTGTTAAATCTCTCACTTGTATTTCATTTCACTCTTAAACCAATTCATTTTTGTATATCTACTTTACTGGCCATAAATATCAGATGGCTTTCATGATTTCTTCCAATGTAATATGAACATCTACTACATCCCTGAAATATTCATTTTCAACCAATCCAAAATTCGTGATGAAGGTAATAAATACTTGTTTTCTTGTACCTGTTTGCTCAATGAATTGTTGCCTGCGATCGATGAGCTGCTTAGCATAAGCCTTGGTAATCTTAAATGGCCCATTGTAGTATTTTACCTCACATAAATTGATCGTGTCATCTTTACGATCTATAATCAAGTCTACTTGAAATCCTTTCCTTTCTTTATTCCCGATCACACGCATACTTGAGATTTCGGTGTAAACTGCACCGATACCCATTGCTGATTTTAATGCATCTATATGCTTGAAACAAATGGACTCAAAAGCATATCCAGTCCAGATCTTATATGATTGACTGGTTGATAATTGCTGCCACATTCCCTTGATGTACTTAGAGTTGGGCTTTATGAATCGATGATAAAAGATGGAGTACTCATCAGTGAGCCGATACAAGGAGCCTCTTTTTTTTCTCCCATAAAGGTTCTCTTCTGAGACGAATCCTGAAATCATTAAGTCTTCCAT
>JABDLO010000543.1 GCA_013002995.1 Saprospiraceae bacterium
CGTATGGGCACTGGATGACATCAATGGCAATAATGGAGTAGATGGTTTTAGTCCTGATGGCGGAGCTCTATTGGATTTTCAATTTGACCTGGACTTTAGTTTACCTCCAAGCAATAACACAAGCCCGGGTGAGAACCTACAATCTTCATTGACCAATCTATTCTATTGGAATAATATCATTCATGATGTCTTCTACCGATATGGATTTGATGAACCTAGTGGTAACTTTCAGCAGAATAATTATGGAAATGGAGGTGCCGGAGGAGATTTTATATATGCGGATGGACTGGATGGAAGTGATACTAACAACGCAAGATTTTATACCTCCCCTGATGGGATAAATGGCAGAATGGAAATGTACTTGTGGACTGGAGGAGGTGCAATGACCACATTTGAAGTGAATTCTCCTAGTGGTATTGCCGGATCATATAATGTGGGATCTGCCAGTTTTGGTCCATCCACATTCAATGTTACCGGAGACCTGGTCATTGCTGAGGATGGAACGGGAACAGGAAGTGATGCATGTACTGCATTAACCAATGGTGCAGCCATCAATGGCAACATCGCTTTGATAGATAGAGGCTCGTGTGAATTTGGTCTAAAGGTACTAAATGCAGAAAATGCTGGTGCGGTCGCTGCAATTATCTGTAATAATGTTCCCGGAGCACCCATCACTATGGGTGGGGGTGTGAATGGCGGATCAGTAACGATCCCTAGTGTCATGCTGAGTCAGAGCGATTGTAATACCATACGTACGCATATTCCCACTGTTAATGTTACTATGACAGGGTCACCTAATCCTTCTCAATTCGACGGATCATACGATAATGGAATAGTAGCTCATGAATATGCACATGGTATTTCTAACAGGTTAACTGGTGGCCCGGCAACCAGTGGATGTCTGGGCAATGCAGAGCAAGGAGGAGAGGGATGGAGTGATTTTTTTGGGTTGGTTCTTACTCATGAAGCTGGAGATGACAGAGACACCCCGAGAGGAATAGGAACTTATGCTACTGGCCAGGGTGTCAGTGGAGGAGGTATCAGGACTTATCCCTATACTGCAGATATGGGTGTAAATCCATTCACCTATGACGATATTAAGACCCAATCCATTCCTCATGGGGTAGGATCTGTATTATGTACGATGTTGTGGGATATGTATTGGGACCTGGTTGATCTTTATGGATATGATTCCGATTTATATACCGGAACCGGAGGTAACAATATGGCCATTCAATTGGTTATGGATGGATTAAAACTACAACCCTGCAGTCCTGGGTTTACTGATGTCAGAGATGCTATATTATTGGCGGATGAAATTAACTATAACGGGGCCAACCAATGTCTGATCTGGGGAGCCTTTGCCAGAAGAGGTTTAGGTTATTCAGCAGATCAGGGAGTATCCTCAAGCAGGTCGGATGGAACAGAAGCATATGACCTGCCTGCAGATATAAGAATTGATGAATCAATATCTATATCTGAAGGCTACGAAGGAGAAGTATTAAGTATTTTGACATCTGCTACATGTGGATGTACAGATAAGAATATGGTGGAATTTAAACACACCATCCCTTCAGGTCTTTCAGTATTATCAGTTTCACAGGGAAGCTTATCAGGAAATGAAATATCAAGGACATCTTCAACTCTTGTAGCAAGTACCACTTTGGATATTGAATATGAAGCCAGAATAGACTTATGTAATCCCGACACTGAAACCATATACGTACAGGAAGGAGCTGAAGGAACTAATTTATTTACTTCTGCTACAATCACAACATCGGGTAATTGGGTAACCTCTACATCTGAAGCTAATTCCGGAAGCAGTTCATGGTATGCTGAAGACTACGATGTTTCTTCTGATTATGGACTTTCATTGGTAACACCAGTTTCTATCACAGGTGTTACATTGCTGGAGTTCTATCATAAATACGAGACGGAAGCTACGTGGGATGGAGGAGTCGTAGAAATATTCTCCGGAGGTAACTGGATTGATCTGGGAGATAAATTCTTAATAAATGGATATCCTTCCAGTTTTGCATCCAATGGTTCTAGTCCATTAGCGGGTAGAAGTGCTTTTACCGGAACGAGTAGTTCTCAATTGGGAGCAGGTTTCGTAAAAAGCGTTGTTGATCTAAGCAGTTATGCCGGTGAAACCATAAATATCAGATTTAGGTTTGCGACCGATAACAACACCAATGTTTCTGGTCTTAACGGATGGTTTGTTGATGATATTACCATAAGACAGATTCCTGCTGTGACCATAGACGCAACCGTTACATCTTCATTGGGAACAGAAGACACTGACGATTACACCATTGAGATCAAGGATTTAAATCAAAGTACATTATATGTCGATGAATTAACAACAGGAGCAAGATATGGAGGGGACTGGCCCAATGCTTTTGTTTCTCTCCAGGATGCCTTGTCAATTGCCGATTGTAATGTTTCCGTCACAGAAATCTGGGTGAAATCCGGGGAATATTACCCGACAGAAGGAATGGATCAGACGATTTCTTTTGAGTTAAAAGATGGGCTTGCCATTTATGGAGGATTCAACGGGGGAGAGACATTATTAAGTCAGAGAAATATTGCTTCTAATCCCACGATATTAAGTGGAAACATCGGCAGTTCAGGCGATGATACTGATAATTCGGATCATGTGGTTAAAGCAGAAAATGTGAATGCCACAGCAATCCTGGATGGATTTACCATTAAAGATGGATATGTAACCTCAGCCGATGGAGCAGGCCTCCTTAATTCCAATAGCTCAGCTGAATTTAGAAATTGTACATTCTCTAATAATTATTCGGGAATGGGTGGAGGTGCCGTATCTAATGAAAATATATCCTCATCTACTTTCACCGATTGTGCATTTGACAACAATTCCTCAACAGGAAACGGAGGGGCCATTTCTAACAAGGGAGGTTCTTCCATTACCTTGATGGAATGTACGTTTAATTCCAATAATTGCACGTCCAATATAGGTAGAGCGATTAACAACACAAGTTCTGATCTGATAATAAATAACGTAATGATCATTGACCCACTGATAGGGACAGGTGGAAATTCAATCAATAATCAAGGAAATGTAACTGATGTAATAACAGTTCAGGGGCTGACAGAAATTAAAAAGAACTAAAACAAAATATTAAAATCAACAGGGAGCCACCGTCATGTAAAAAAAATTCAATTCATAATGAACCTGTTCAGTTCTTCTCTCGACTTAAGAATGAAAATCATTCGTTACCTTGATGTAAAACATGGGGTTGTAGAGTGAAAAGCTTAAATTTTCTACCATGAAATGAGTATAAATTTTCATCATTCAATATTTTACCAAGGAGAATGATTAAAAATTATACTAAAGCGGAGATTTATCGGAGCGGTTCCATCTATTTAAATTTTTGGAATTAGCTTAAAACGAAAAAATTTCAAAAGTTTTTATAGATGAAAAAATTGATTGCACTGTTATTCTTAATTTTTTTGATTTCGACCATAAATGGAGAATTGAAAGCTCAGTTATCCGCTGAGGATATCATCAGAAAAGCAGATGAAAAAGTAAGGGGAAATTCCAGTAAAAGCACCATTACAATGAAAATTGTCCGGCCCAGCTGGACAAGAGAAATGACCATGAAAGCATGGAGCAAAGGTGACGAACTGTCTATCATCCTGGTGACAGCACCGGCAAGAGATAAAGGAATTGCTTTCCTTAAAAG
>JABDLO010000236.1 GCA_013002995.1 Saprospiraceae bacterium
GCCCAATGATGTGCTTACAGCGGGAGACTTCCAAAAAATGGGACAAAGAGGATATTGCACCACCCATTTGGTCTATGGAGAGCAAGATGATTGTATTGGAGAAATTGTGGGCAATCCACATATGGGACTGAAATATATGTTTCAGATGATGAATGGTGCCAGGATCGATGTAGGCCTCACAGCTGCATCCACTGCGTCGGGAGCATATTATGCTTCATTGCAATATGCCAAAGAAAGACCTCAAGGTAGGAAATTGACCAATACCGGTAAGAAAGATCCAAAACAAGAGCAAACACTCATCATCAATCATCCGGATGTCAGAAGAATGTTGATGTTGCAGAAAGCCATAGTTGAAGGGTCAATCAGCCTCTTATTAGAATGTTCGTTGTATTCAGATATTGCTGAAAACACTGAAGGAGACATTTCCACAGAAGCTCATTTATTACTTGAATTGCTCACACCTATTGCTAAAACCTATCCAAGTGAGAAGGGAATTGAGTCGATTAGTAATGGATTACAGGTATTGGGTGGATATGGATTTACGATGGATTTCGTCTTACAGCAGTACTACCGTGACATAAGGATTATGACCTTGTACGAGGGAACAACAGGAATTCAATCCCTCGATCTCCTGGGAAGAAAAGTCACAATGGCTGAGGGGAAAGCCCTTTTCTTATTGACCAATAAAATCAATGAAACACTGGCCGCTTCAAGAACTTATGACGATCTGAAGCTGTATGCTGATCAACTTGAAGCTAAAATGGGTGATATCCAGGAAGTTCTTACTCACTTGATGCCATATGCTATGAGAGGTGAGTTTGAAACCTATCTTGCTGATGCGACCATTTTCATGGAAATGATGTCAACTGCTGTCATTGCATATCAATGGCTGAAGATGGCTACCAAAGCCAAGGAATACCTGGTGACAGGAAATAAAACCTATTCTACTGACTTTTACGAAGGAAAAATCCATACCATGAAGTTCTTCTTTAAGTATGAGTTGCCTAAGGTTTTATCCTGTAAAGACACCATCATGAATACAGAAATGCTGACTTTATCTGAGACGGGTGAGAAAGTCTTTGTTTAATTAAGAAAAGATTAAAGGTAAAGTGGGAATTATGGAAGCCGTTTCTACGATTACATTTTAAAATAACTTTATAACAACTTTTGTAAAAAATGGATATAGAAAAAATATTTTCAGGCTTGACTACTCAAGCTGCTAATGTTGATGCTCTTGGAGCAAAAATAAAATTTCAATTGGACGATAGTGCTATCCTCATTGATGGAACTGGAGAAAACAATGTAGTCTCAATGGCAGATGAAGAAGCAGATTGTGTGATCAGTACTACCAAAGAGACCTTCAGCCAACTCACTTCCGGTGACCTCAATCCTATGATGGCGGTAATGACCGGAAAGATTAAAATTAAAGGAGATATGGGACTGGCGATGAAGTTGCAGTCTTTGATTTAGTATCTAGTATCTAGTATCTAGTATCTAGTATCTAGTATCTAGTATCTAGTATCTAGTATCTAGTGAAATAAAATATTCTAGATATATCTTGAAAATTTATTGGGGTTGGAAAGCATGTAACGGATCAGCTTTTCAACCTCTAAAATTAAAGAAATAAGGGATTCCTAAGCTTGGAGTGAAACGGAAAGATTAGTAAGCCCGAGTCATCCAATGTCGTTTAGTTAAAGAAAAAATGAGATTTTTATTATAGTTCCAAAAGTCGGGAGAGGTCCAACCTTCACATTATTACGGTTGGCAGGCAGGACACCTTCCCTTTGTTAAGACTTTGAAAAAATCAAGCAAAGGTATTCTACCTCTTGTGGATATCTTAACTAAATGACATTGCCCGAGTCATCCATCTCTTGAAGAAACTTGGAGTAAAACGGAAAGACCCGCCTTCACTTTATCTACGGACAGACAAGATAATGGTATACCCAAGACACCCATGAGCTTACCAACCTGCCTGCTAACGCACGTAGGCAGGTCTTTCCCTCTGGTCAAGCTCCTCCCATTGGAAGGCAGGTAGCAATCTCATCACTAAAAAAGGGCCCTCCCTTTTACAGAAGGAACCCTTTTAATACTTAACACTAAAAGATTCAATCGTACTACTTATTCCTAATCGTTGCCTGTGCTGCGGCAATTCTGGCGATAGGGACTCTAAATGGAGAACAACTTACGTAATCCAATCCTGCGCGATAGAAGAAGTCGATGGACTCTGGATTACCACCATGCTCTCCACAAGCTCCTAATGGTAATTTTTTCCTGGTCTTTCTACCTTTCTTGGCAGCATATCTTACAAGTCGTCCTACTCCATTCTCATCTATTTGTTTAAATGGATCGGCAGCTATGATTTTCTCCTTAATGTATATTGGCAAGAATTTTCCTATATCATCTCTGGAAAAGCCAAAGGTCAATTGTGTCAGGTCATTGGTACCGAAAGAGAAGAATTCTGCATGCTCAGCAATATGATCAGCTGTTAAAGCTGCTCTTGGCACCTCAATCATAGTTCCTACATGGTAACGTATCCTTTCACCATATCTTGCGAGAACTTTTTCAGCTGTGCGACGAATAATCCTTTCTTGCTGCTCGAATTCTTTGGATCTACCGATTAGTGGAACCATGATCTCAGGAATCACCCTGATGCCTCTGCTTCTCACTTCAAGGGCAGCTTCCATAATGGCAGTGGTCTGCATTTCTGTGATCTCCGGATATGTGATACCCAATCGACATCCACGGTGTCCAAGCATTGGGTTGGCCTCTGTAAGAGATTCTACTTTCTCCCTTATCACATCAATATCAACGCCCATTGTTTTAGCCATTTCCTGCTGAGACTCTTCTTCATGAGGTAAGAACTCATGTAATGGAGGATCCAATAATCTGATCGTTACAGGTAATCCATGCATGGTTTCAAACAGTGAAACAAAGTCTGCTTTCTGAATAGGCAAGATTTTACTTAAGGCTTTTTTCCTCCCTGCTTCAGTGTCAGCCAGAATCATTTCTCTCATTGCTATGATCTGGTCTTCCTCGAAGAACATGTGTTCAGTTCTTGCAAGTCCGATACCCTTGGCACCAAAACCATCTGCTATTGTGGCATCAGCCTTTGTATCTGCATTAGCTCTGACTTTTATCTTAGCATGACGGTCAGCCATATCAAGTAATAACTTAAGGTCTTCATTGATCTTAGCTTCCTGGGTTTTAATTTTACCTTCGTAAACCTCACCTGTCGTACCATTCAACGATATCCAATCTCCCTCTTTCAGTAAAGTACCATTAACAGCAAGGGTCTTCTTTTTGTAATCAACGGTCAATTCTCCAGCTCCTGATACACAACATTTTCCCATACCCCTGGCAACAATTGCTGCGTGTGAAGTCATCCCTCCTCTTGTAGTCAGGATACCTTTGGCCATGTGCATACCTTTCAAGTCTTCAGGTGAAGTCTCTTGTCTTACCAAGATGGTTGACTTACCATCCGTCTTCCATGCCTCTGCATCTTCAGCAAAGAAAACAATCTGACCCGTTGCCGCTCCAGGTGAAGCAGGAAGACCCTGAGCCACCACGTGAACATTTTTTAAAGCCTCTGTTTGGAATACCGGGTGGAGCAGATCATCAATACGATCCGGCTCTATTCTCATAATCGCCGTTTCTTCATCTATCATCCCTTGTTTGAGCATATCCATTGCAATTTTTACCATGGCTGCTCCTGTTCTCTTTCCACTTCTTGTCTGAAGGATCCACAGCTTACCATTTTCAACAGTAAACTCAATATCCTGCATGTCTTTATAATGGTTTTCCAGTCTTGTTTCCATCATAATGAGCTGCTTGTACATTTCTGGCATCAATTCCTCCATTGACTGGAAATTCTTTCTTCTGTCTTCTTCAGAAACACCAGTCAATCTGGCCCATCTCTGAGAACCTTCCAGTGTTACTTGCTGAGGAGTACGGGTACCTGCTACAACATCTTCTCCCTGAGCATTTACCAGAAATTCTCCAGTGAATATATCCTCTCCTGTAGAAGCATCACGTGTAAACCCTACACCTGTTGCACTGTTATCTCCAAGGTTACCATATACCATGGCCTGGATATTAACAGCAGTACCCCACTCTGATGGTATGTTGTTCAGATTACGGTATAATTCTGCTCTTTCATTTCCCCAGGATTCAAATACTGCGAAGATCGCTCCCCACAATTGAACCCAAGGATCAAATGGAAATTGTTTACCTGTCTTTTCTTTAATCAGAGCTTTAAATTGAGCCACAAGGTCTTTCAAGTCATCAACAGTCATTTCAGAATCATCATCGATGCCTTTTTTCAATTTCAACGTTTCAATCACTTTCTCAAATGGATCCGTCTCTTGCTTCTCAGGCTTAAGACCCATAACAACATCACCGTACATTTGTACCAATCTTCGATAGGAGTCCCAGGCAAATCTTTCATCTCCTGTTCTCTTAGCCAATCCTACAACTGTGACATCATTCAATCCCAGGTTCAGGACTGTATCCATCATACCAGGCATAGAAACACGGGCACCAGAACGCACAGAAATCAATAATGGGTTTTTGGCATCACCAAAAATTGTTCCCATAACTTCTTCTATGTAGTGTATACCATTTTTAACTTCCTTCTGGATATTAGTAAGGCATACATCTTTTCCTTTTTCATTGTAGCATGTGCACACTTCCGTTGTGATCGTCATTCCGGGTGGTACTGGAATTCCTACAAGGTTCATCTCAGCAAGATTGGCTCCCTTTCCTCCAAGTAGAGCTTTCATCTTTCCATTTCCTTCGGCCTTGCCATTCCCGAAGGTATATACGTGCTTATTCAAAATAAAAAAATTTAAGTTTATCTAATAACTTCATTGCATCTAATCATCGACCGCAAATTAGCCTGTTAGTGTCAATATTACAGTAACCCCTATCACACAGGCTGGGAATTTAGATCACCTTTATAGTTGACAATGCTCATGGTTGACAGCCTTGAATTTCAATAACTTATTCCGAGTTTAATTAAATTTGAAGCTATGCAAGAAATGAAAGTCGCAACATTAAAATCAAAAGCTGAAGAATATTTACAGGCAGCACAGAACGAAATGTTTAAAGCTTCAGAAGACGTAGTACCATACGTAATCTGTAAAAACGCCCATTTATCCATCATCCAGTTCTTAAAAGGATTCCTTATCAATAAAGGGGAGACAGTAAAAGATGGCGCTTCAATTGATGACCTTGTAGAAAAATGTAAGCTCTACAATAATAAATTTGCTACCCTCCAGGACCAACATTTAAAATGTGGACATGGAACAAGTGCTAATACCTATTGTACGACTGTTGACACAGTAAGTGCATGTATCGAAGCTGCTCTTGAAGCCAAGAAGTTAACCACTGATAGCCATTGGCCTGAGTCTAAACGAGTCAAGTAGAAGTATACATTCGTTTAACCTCTGAGCCTCACCGAGTATTACGCAGAGATACACTGAGAAAAATAATGAAACAAACTTCTCTGCGTTCCTCTGTGCCGGACTCCCATGACTCTGTAGTAAAATGACCAACATCATTGTCACTGCCCCAATATTCCCTGTAACTTGCATAAGTATAAAGAACTGAAGTCACCTTAACCACTATGAAATCAGTCAAAGAACTTAAGGGTCACATAGACCGACAACAACCACCTTTGCGACCAGCCGGTGCGGAGGGTAATTTTTATCCATCAAATGGAATAAAGGCAATAGGTCCTGGAATGAATCCCCGCATCCAGCGATTGAGGAAAAAGAGCTTTGAGGCTCAGCCCAGTATCTCGATTGAACGAGCTATACACCAGACGGCTTTCTACAAAGCCCATAATGGTAGGTACTCTGTACCTGTAATGCGGGCCAAGACCTTCCTGGATCATTGTAAAAAGAAAACACTGTATCTCGGTGATGACGAATTGATCGTGGGAGAACGAGGTCCCATCCCTAAAGCAGTTCCGACCTTCCCTGAATTGACGTGTCATTCTGTGGAAGATTTCCATGTATTGAACAATCGGGAACAACAACGATACACTATAGATCAGGAAGATATTGACACCTATGCGAGGGAGGTAATTCCTTACTGGAAAGGAAGAACACAAAGAGAAAGGAT
>JABDLO010000003.1 GCA_013002995.1 Saprospiraceae bacterium
GAGTGTTTGTTTAGAATTAGTTTTCAGAGCATCAAACTTTTCAGAACTAAAACTGCGGAGCATTAGATACCATCTCATCATTAATACCGGTAAGGCTTTCGATATAGAGAGGGATAGACTGGCTGGGATTTACCAGGGAAGAATATTCATCAATAATTTCTCCATTTTGAACAACCATCACACATATTTCGGTGATCTTATTTCCTTTAATCCCGCTTCCGGTAGTTTCAATATCTGTGATGGCAAACTTCGCGTCTTTCATGGGGGAAAATTACTTCTTAATTGGAATATATCCAAATCGAAGGAATATATCCATTAAAAAATCTTTCTGCTAAGTTAAAGTCGATTTATTCGGATGTAACTTACTCAGGTGATTTAATGTCCCGATTTTCTGAAATTTTACATGACGCCGTTTGATGTCAACCGGATTTAATTCGAATCAAAGGTCCAGGTTGGTCCTATAGACTTTGCTCCTTGAGGATCTGTAGCTACTACCTTCCAATAATAGGTTTGATTACTTTCAAGATTTACCTCATATGAAGGATTCTCGAGGTCCTGCTGATAAAGAGTTGGGGGATTTTCCGGTCCAAAATAGAGATCAAACTTCAAAGGATCCTCATCTTCATCACTACATGACCATTGAAGCGTAACAGATCCTTGCAGCACATTAGAATTATTTACAGGATTCTCTGAAGCTGCTTGCTGAGGTATGGAGTTATAGGTAAGCTTTGGTTCTGTAAATAAAGCCCATATTTCAGAATATGAGCTTTCTGCCTGGTTTTCATCTCTTGCCAAAACTCTCCAATAATAAGTTTTTCCTTCCTCTAAATTTAGACTTTTGAAATTATCGATTATTACGATATCAAAAAGAAGGCTATTAAAATCTGACTTTTCGGCAATCTCAAGTTTGTATTCGATTTCATGGTTCTCGGGGTCTATCGAGAAGTTCCATTCAAAATTGAGTGAGGTATAGGCACACTCAAGGTTTGCCGGGGGAGAGATTAATATTGGGATAGAAGGAGCTTGATTAACAGGTTTATTTTCTACCGGTTCCTCTGTGTCTCCTTTAGAACAACCCATGAGCGTCAATAAAGTAAGTGTGCACAAAAAAAGATTGTTCAGTTTCATCGTTTGATCAATTTTATGGTATGTAAATTTCTAAGCTGTACCTGTGCATAGTAGACTCCTTCTGGCAGCGAAGACACGTCCAGGAACAGTCTGTTATTTTCTGAAGGTTCCATGACTTCAGAAATTACTAGTTGACTTGAGCTATTGTATAATTTCAGCGCTACTTTTTCATATGGCTTAGACATGATAAATTCTGCTACCTGATCCACAGGATTGGTTGCAAGAAGTATAGATTCTTTACTGGAAACCAGCAATTCTATATTTCCTTCACAGGCATAAGCAGATCTTATTTCTAACCTGCCCCCATTTTGAATAGGGATTTCAAAATTTTTATCGTGGAAAGAACCCAGGTATTTGCCATTTAATTCAACATCAAAGGGGGCACTTCCATTCTTTATATTGATAGCCATCGATTTACCTGTAATCTCGGTGGCAGCTTTAAGAGTCTGTCCTGCCTGGATTTCAAATTGGTAGCACTTTCTCGTACGCGGTTCATTTTTGACCATTATGCAGGCTGTATAGGATCCAGGTGCAAGAGCCTCAAAAGAAATTCCCAGGCTGAATTCATGTTTTTCACCATTCAGTTCAATTATATAGTTATTTTCCACGTCTACGTTCACCACCAAATGACCATTATTTTTACCAAGACAAGTTTCGTCTTTAGTTGATAGTTTTAGATTATTAGAAGGCAACGGTACAACAGGACATCCAATAATATTTACACTTGTTCCTGGAGGAGTTTCCGGGCATTGATCATAAAAATCAAGCACCCCGTCATTATCTTCATCTGAAGCGGAGTTTTCACCTATATAATCTTTCACGATGTTACTGTACCTGCTTATTGTTATTCTTCTCCACTGGTAGGCATGTTCAGAATAAATACCTTTTCCAATAGTATGATATACATTAAAGTTATCATTCTCATCAAAAAAGGCCACACTTGGATGGATGAGTCCTTCTAGGGCAAATCGATCTTTATATTTTCCGTATTGATCAAAGACCATGACCAGATACTTATGGCGAACATTCAGTAATACTTTATTGTTTTTTTCAATGAGGGATGGATAATTTTCTCCATAGAAATAATTCTGATCATATTGTTCCATATTGATCAATTCTAACTCAGGATTGTAGACCCTGATCGAGTAATCTTCAAAAAAAGTAAAGATCCAGTTATTGCTTAAAATCACAATTTTGGAGATGTGGTCACCCGTATTGATTAAGGTGTATTCATTCTGAGGGGTTATTTTGTGAATCTTACCATGATGTTCATTATATAGGGAAGAAGTGATAATAAAGTTTCCTTCTTTATCAACCGCATTCGCGTAATTCACCTCCATATTACTATCATTACCAAAGTTCAGAGCTCTGGTCCATTGAAGTTCATCATTTAAAAAGAATTTTA
>JABDLO010000046.1 GCA_013002995.1 Saprospiraceae bacterium
TCGCGAAGGATCGCAAAGAAATTTTGAAAATTCTGTTGACAGTAAACCGCGACTGTTTACTGTTCCTTCGCGGAGTCTGGACATCTCCCGTCCCTAACTCTATTTTCTACCTCGCTGATGGATTGCAAAGCATTTTTTAAAATCTGTCTACTGTTTACTGTGACTGTCTACTGACATACGCTATATTTGAGTTTCGCATATTAATCTACCAATCTGAACACCTATGCCTGATTTTTCACACCTGCATTGCCATACCCAGTACTCACTTCTTGATGGAGCTTCAGAAATCAGTGCCATGATGGCCAAAGCTGCTGCCGATGGACAGAAAGCAGTGGCGTTGACGGACCATGGGAATATGTTTGGGGCATTTAAATTTGTGAGTGAAGCCAATAAGGCTGGGGTGAAACCGATTGTAGGTTGCGAATTCTACCTGGTAGAGGATCGGCATAAAAGATCTTTTGAGAAGTCTAAGGGACAGAAAGATAAGCGTTATCATCAATTGCTTCTCGCTAAGAATAAAAAAGGATATCAAAACCTTGCCAAGCTATGTTCCCTGGGATATATGGAAGGCCTATATGGAAAGTTTCCAAGAATTGATAAAGAACTCATTGAAAAGTATCATGAAGGGCTGGTAGCAACTTCTTGTTGTATAGGCGCAGAAATTCCTCAGACCATTCTTAAAGGTGACAATGAAAAGGCGGAGGAACATTTGAAATGGTGGTTGAATCTCTTCGGTGAAGATTTTTACATCGAGTTGCAGCGTCATAAAGGAATGGAAGTCATTGATGATACTGGAATGAGCCAGGAGGATGTCAACCAGGTATTAATGACATTTGCTAAGAAATACAATGTCAAGACGATTGCTACTAATGATGCCCACTACCTGGAAGAAGATGATTGGCAACCTCATGATATTCTCCTATGTGTGAATACGGGTTCCTATCTGAAAGAAGAAAAACGATTTAAATTTCCCAGTTCTGATTTCTTCTTTAAGACCAAAGAGGAGATGGGCCGTGTCTTCCATGATGTGCCGGAAGCATTGGACAACACGATAGAAATAGTGGACAAAATAGAGCCACTTGATCTTGCTCGAGATGTTTTATTACCGGCGTTCCCTTTGCCGGAAGGTTTTAACACCCAGGATGAATACCTGAAGCACCTCACATTTGTAGGTGCAAAACAACGATACGGTACAATTAGTCCTGTTGTTGAAGAGCGGTTATTATTTGAGTTGCAGGTCATCAGTAATTCCGGGTATCCGGGATACTTTCTGATCGTTCAGGATTTTACCAGTACAGCTCGTAAGATGGGGGTCTCTGTTGGCCCCGGACGTGGTTCAGCAGCAGGATCAGCTGTAGCATATTGCCTTGGGATTACCAATATTGATCCGATAAAGTATGATCTGCTATTCGAGCGGTTTCTGAATCCGGAGCGGATTTCAATGCCTGATATTGATATTGACTTTGATGATGAAGGAAGGTCGAGGGTATTGGATTATGTGATTGAAAAGTATGGTCGTAATCAGGTGGCCCAGATTATCACCTATGGTACGATGGCTGCCAAGAGTTCTTTAAGGGATGTGGGACGAGTGATGGAAGTTCCACTTTACGAAGTGGACAGGGTAGCAAAGTCATTTCCTACGCATCTTAAAGCATCACTTAGAGCTGTCTTGCAGGAAGGAGGCATTAATGAGAAGTTGAAATCAGAGATGAACTCTGAAGATGTGGATAAGGCCAATGCCTTTAGAAAACTGTCTGAAGAAGATACTGACATTGGTCAGATGATCCGCACTGCCAAAAAACTTGAAGGTTCTATCCGAAATACTGGAATCCATGCTTGTGGAGTCATAATTACACCTGATGATATTACCAACTATGTTCCAGTATCGGTAGCTAAGGATTCAGATCTGCTTGTCAGTCAGTTTGACAACAGTGTGGCAGAAGAGGCCGGATTGTTAAAGATGGATTTCCTTGGATTGAAGACATTGACCATTATTAAAGATGCTGTAACCAATGTTAAAGAAACCCAAGGTGTAGAAATTGACATTGAAGAAATATCATTTGAAGATGAAAAGACATATGAACTTTTCCAGCATGGAGATACAATAGGAATCTTCCAGTATGAGTCTATTGGGATGCAGAAAAACCTGAAAGAGTTAAAGCCTTCCAAATTTGAAGATCTCATCGCGATGAATGCACTTTATCGACCGGGTCCGATGCAGTATATTCCTGACTTTATTGCACGGAGGCATGGTAAGCAGGAAATTGTATATGATTTACCGGAGACCAAGGAATTCCTGGAGGAGACCTATGGAATTACAGTATATCAAGAGCAGGTGATGTTGCTTTCGCAAAAGTTGGCGGGTTTTTCTAAAGGCGAAGCGGACATGCTCAGAAAGGCGATGGGTAAGAAAAAGAAGAAGCTCATTGATGAAATGTTTCCTAAGTTTATTGAAGGGTGTGAAAAGAATAACCTGGAAAGGGAAGTATGTGAGAAAATCTGGAAGGATTGGGAGGCATTTGCATCTTACGCATTCAATAAATCCCACTCCACTTGTTATGCCTACATAGCATATCAGACTGCTTATCTGAAGGCTCATTATCCGGCAGAATTTATGGCCTCTGTATTGAATCACAATAAGAGCGACATATCCAAAATAAATTTCTTCCTGAGAGAATGTAAGCGGATGGGAATAGAAGTGCTTGGTCCTGATATCAATGAAAGTAAGTTGAAATTTGCGGTGAATGAGAAAGGGGATATTAGATTTGGGTTGTCGGCATTGAAAGGAGTAGGAGAGGGGCCTGTGGAGGCTATTCAGGAAGCAAGAGTTGAAGGAGGTAGCTTTGAAAGCATATTCGATATGGCCCGACGGGTCAATTTAAGAGCGGTGAATAAGAAATGCTTTGAAAGTCTTGTCCTGGGAGGGGCTTTTGATTCATTTGATGCTGAAGACAGAGCTCAATACTTTGCTCCTTCCGGTAGTTTTGAGACATTGCTGGAGCATGCCATTAAATATGGGAACACTTATCAGTTGCAGAAGACACAGAATCAGGTATCTCTATTCGGTGACAGGGAGGATATGTATATTACAGAACCTGAGTTGCCTGAAGTTGAGCCTTGGAGTAATATTGAAAAACTGGAAAAAGAGAAAGAAGTAACCGGTATTTATATTTCCGGACATCCATTGAATGATTATGAGATGGAGATTAAGAATTACACCAATTGCCCATTGGATAAGGCTGAAGACATTCATGACAAACAATTAAAGTTGGCTGGAATGGTGACTGATGTTTTTCATGGGGTGAGTCAGAAGGGAACAGGATATTGTCGTTTTACAGTTCAGGATTATGCAGGATCATTGCAGATGTCGTTATATAATGAGCAATATGAGAATTGGAAAAATCTAATTTTTAAGGGAAATGTTCTCTATGTTGAAGGCATCAACCTCAAGCGTTATAATGCTGATCGATATTACTTCAAAGTCAGAGAGATAAGGATGCTGGATACGGTAGGCCAGATGCTTACTAAGTCGATTACATTAAAACTCCCTATAGATTCCATCAATGATCAATTATTGGAACGTTTAGAAATGCTCTGTGAAGAACACAAGGGAGAACATAAGTTTAAAATGAAGGTGGTCGATGTTGAAAACGAGATCAATCTCAATCTGATTTCCAAAACTTTCTTTGTAAATGCTTCCAGTCAGCTGGTGAAGGAATTGGAGGGTATGGGCTTGCCATATCGGTTGAATTGATGGGCATTTTAAGGATTACTAATCTCGAAGAGGCCCATAAGAGTTTTTTGGTAGTCAGGTTGGTTATCTAGGCTGCTTTTGACTGACTTTCTTTTTTAACCACACTTTGTTCACCGAAGCTTGGCGAAGGTGAAGAGTCGCAGGAGTTTTATCGCAGAGTTCCACTGAGTTGATTACAAAGAATAGCTAAGGAATTAACTGATGGTTGTTTATAGACATAACAACTGAGAATTGATATTCATCTTTATTCAATTAGTAACTCCACCTAGTAGAAAAACCTGATTTTAACCCTTCCTTAACCCTATGTATCAATTTTTTATAACAATATTGTACTGTGCACGTTTATTGCATAAGATCAAAGCGATCAATGAATGAATTTAAAGACTATAAAATATCAT
>JABDLO010000053.1 GCA_013002995.1 Saprospiraceae bacterium
GGGCTGCAGATATTGAATTTATTGATGTCCTGAAAGGTCTTTCTAAGACCGCCATTTATGGTGACCTTGGTGGAGGTGGAATAGTAGCGATTTATACTAAAAGTGGTCGATCACAAAGGAGTAAAAATAGAAAAATTGAAGGCTTGTTTAATATGGAGCATCCTGGATATTATCGAGCCAGGGAATTTCCATCTCCTGATTACAGTCAATCTATGCCTGGACATAAAAAGCCTGATTTTAGGACAACCCTTTATTGGTCACCTGAAGTAATTATTGATGCGGAAGGAAATGGAAACCTTGAATTTTATACCGCAGACAGGAATACCAGCTATCGGCTTAATTTACAAGGAGTCTCTCTTGATGGAAGACCTATTCATGCAATTTATTATTTCGAAGTCAAAGAAGATTAAGGCGGTTCTTGTAAGAAATCTTGATATCTTTAATTGACACATTTGTGCTTATGAGATATTATATATTTTTTACCACCTTTCTATTAATGAGTTGTTCCTCTGATGATGCCTATATTTCTGAAATAGAAGAATGGAGGAAAGAACGCATTCAAAATTTAACTGCTCCGATTGGCTGGGCTTCACTGGCAGGGCTTCACTGGATGTCAGAAGATACTACCACAATTGGTGGGCCGGACTCTAAGATTATGTATTCTGATGATTTAGTAGGACACCTTGGGATGGTATTAAGAGAAGATTCAAGTTATGTATTTATAAGTTCCATTGACGGAATTCTATCTGATGACCAGCCTATAAATAAAATCGAAATTAAGACGGATAGAGATTCCTTACCTACAAGATTTAAGTACTCAAATTGGGAGTGGACTTTTATTGAGCGAGGAGGGAAGACTGGATTGAGGGTATGGGATACTGCACATGTAAATAGGACTCATTTTTTGGAACTGGATTACTTCCCGATAGATGAAAAATATAAGATTGAGGCAGAGTTTTTACCATTTGACCCTCCCCGGGAATCTTCATTAATGAATGTCCTGGGTATGTCCATACCTCAGAAAATTCCCGGAGAACTGAAATTTAAGATAGATGGACAGGAATTAAGCCTGCTTCCTCTGGATGGTGGACCGGATCAGTTTTTCATCATTTTTTCAGATGAAACAACTGCTGGAGAAACTTATGGAGGAGGAAGATATCTTTATATTCCAAAACCAGGTAAAGGTTCGTCTAAGTGTATTATTGATTTTAACAAGTCTTATACACCACCGTGTGGATTTACAGAGCACGCGACTTGTCTGCTGCCAAGCAAAGATAATACACTGCCAGTCGAGATTAGGGCAGGAGAAATGTATTTATTTGATCATTGAGGGCATTTTTCTAAATCCTTCTTCACAGATTCAATCGATTTTACAGGTATGTTATTTCCCCAGGATTGATTCATATAATTCATGATATTGGTGATTTGAATGGGAGTTAAGGCAATTGGATCCATTTTACCACCATATTTTTTTCCATTTACAACTATACTATCCTGTAACCCATTGATAATGATACATGCCACTTTTTCCTGATTTTGAGCATAATAGTCTGCTCCTGCTATAGGGGGAATTAAAGCAGCAAGACCGGATCCATCTTTCATATGACAAGAGGCACAGTAGAATTCATATGCTTCTTTTCCTTTGGAATAAGGCTCCAACTGGCAAGAAAACAGGAAAAGGATAAACAATAATATGGAGGCGAATAAATACTTACCCTTTATACTCATCAATTAATCTTTGAATTTTCGGGATCAGTTTTTTAACATCATCAGCATCAGTACCTTCTGCAAATGCTCTCACATTACCATTTTTGTCAACAAGGACCACCTTTCCGCTGTGGTCAAAGCCGCCCGGTACTGACTGATCTTCATAAGCCACTATGAAAAAACTGGGTGCGAGATCCATGATTTCATCTTTATCACCAGTAAGGAACCACCATTGATCCTGGTTGATTCCCAGATTAGAAGCGTATGTTTTAAGGACATTTACACTGTCTCTCTTAGGGTCCATGGATATAGACACCATTTTTAATAATGGCTCATCCTTATATTCTTCATGTACTGTTAAGAGGTTCTTCTTAACAATGGGACATATAGATGGACAATGTGTAAAGAAATAATCTACCAGGTAGATGTTGTCTTTCAATAATTCATTGTTGACTACCATGCTATCCTGGTTGACCAATTCAAATTGTGGGATGGTGTGATAAATCTCCTTGCCATCTTCAATAAGTTTCTGTCCTAAAATCGGCAATGGGCCTTCTTCCTTTTTACAGGATGAAATAAAGGTGATTACCAATAGTAATATTATCGAGTTATATCTCATCTTTATATTTATTCTATTTATGGTCTTCTAAAAATTTTAAAGCATTATTGATCGCACGGTCAATATCTTCGCTGACCTTATCAACTTTTATTTGTTCTGCTGCAAAATAACTTTTCATTTCATTCTCAGGTCCTCCATCAGGAATTTTAAATTCAGCCATCCAGCTCATCATCCCTTCATCTGCCATTTCTAACTTCTTTATGATATCATATGATACAGTAATGAAGGTCGAGTCACTTGCTGTTTCAGCCCAACTTTCAACTTGTTTCTTCATGTCATGTATTTCTCCCATCCTGGCCATAGCTTCATCATGAACTTGCATCACTTCTTTAAAATCAGCTCTTTTTGTGACCTCTGTTTTACATGATGTGAATAAGAAGACTACAAGACTCATCAACCCTAATATTAAATTTTTCTTCATCTAAGTATTTTTACTAAATTGTCAAAGTTAAACAGTAAACATATAGATGAAAGTTAGTGTTTGATATTTAGAAAGAATTTAAACAAACTTTGAGCAAAAAAGCAATCATCTGGTT
>JABDLO010000059.1 GCA_013002995.1 Saprospiraceae bacterium
ATGGGTGCGGTCCTGATGCTTGAGGAGATCTTCTTCAGTCAAATCTACTTTCTCTACTGATTCACACTTCTTGAAAGTACGGCGGGTACGGACTTTATATTTCGACTTGATTGCTCCCATGTAATCATCCATGGTCTTCCAGTCTTCAGGAATGTCCATCAACATGGTCGGCTGAACGGAGAATTCATTATATCCGAGTGCTTTGGTCTTTTCAACTTCAAGCCTTTGGCTTTCATAAAAGTCCTTCATCAATATGCCGGAAATAGAAATGCCTTCTTTCTTCAATGCTGTACTGACTTCTTCCAGTACTTTATGATAGGAATCTATGGGTAAGGTTTTTCCCTGCTGCAGGTGCAAGCCATATCTTCCCGTCTGAAGCATATTACCCGATACCAGGGTGTAATAGTTCAACCTCCTGGCAAAGAACAGCTTGACAGAATGCGTCAGTTTTTGCCACCAACTATGCACAGCTGTAGGATCGTAAGCTGCTTCAAGGGATTCTCCAAGGTCAATTTTCTTGATCTGGAAATGTAGGAAACCGATCAACTCTTCCTTCTCGTATAATATGACATATCTGAAAGTCAGCCCATGAGGCACGTGGGATTCTACAGCTTTGTAAAAATCGTAACTGAAGAAAACATCAGAGGTATCGAGTAGGTCGAGATGTGAATTGACTTCATCGATGTCACGGCAATAGATCATCGATAAGTGATCATCGATCTGGTGCAATTCACCCTTATGAGATGGAATAACTAGTGATGGTGTCTCTTGATCCATTAATTGCTTTGATTGCCTCAATTAAGAAGCGAAATTATTATTTTTCGGTATTTAATACATCTAGAGCAACGGTTTTGTTGTCCCATCCGATGATTCTATTTTTTCCTAATCCCCGGTAAGATGCATACCACTGCTCTATAATCCGCTTAATACTGCCATATTTAACCGAAAAATCGACCAAATCATCTACATCGATGGTGCGGAGTTGGGGATTTGTTGGAATGGCGACAATGAGCAGTCTTTCATTATCGTCTTCCATGTATTTCATCGCACCGATCGGTCGGATGTATTCCATACTACCGGCATCCATCTTCTTTCCTAAAATGAGGATTTCATTTGGATCAGTTTCATTTGCCTTAGCGACATTTCCCAAGAGGGGTAAATAGACCTCATCTCCATAAGTTTCTCCCGATGAATACATCACCTTGACCTCCTTATCCTGGTCTTCAGTAAGGAATCCTACAGGTCCTGATTCTTCCTTACAGGAAAGGAAAGCAAGAGCAATACAACATAATGTCAATTTCCACATGATAGATCTAATTTACAACATCAAAGATAAATGTCTTTGGATGCACAAATGAATTACTTATATAAAATTACTTTTGGGATACAAATATTATAAAATGAGCGACTCTTATTTCAAACAAGAAGATCTGAAGAAATTTGGAGACATCACTGAGTTTCAGGAAGAGCTGGGAAAAAAGTTTTTTGATTACTACGGATCAGTCTTCGAGGAAGGTGCTCTGACCAAGAGAGAAAAGTGCCTGATTGCCCTGGCAGTAGCACATACCATCCAATGCCCTTATTGCATTGATGCTTACTCTTCCGGATCCCTAACTAATGGTGCCGACGAAGAACAAATGATGGAAGCCGTCCATGTTGCTGCTGCAATATCAAGTGGGGCGACCCTCGTTAATAGTGTTCAGATGATGAATCACGTGAAGAAACAATTGATGTAATGGCGATTAAGCAACGGTCCAAGTCATTAAAATCCAGATCTTCATCACTAGCAGACACCTTCCATCAACTGGAAGTGTTGAATGCTCATGAGGTGGTAGATGCAGGAATGATCCCCTTCCGGGAAAAGGTGGGACGTGATATCTTGCCTGGAACAGTAGAAGTCTTTCAGATTAATATCGGAAAGCTGTGCAATCAGACGTGTGCCCACTGTCATGTGGATGCCGGACCTGACCGAAGGGAAGAGAATATGGATTTCGATACACTCAAGACCTGCCTGGATATCATAAAAGAACATAATATTCCTACTGTAGACATTACGGGTGGTGCTCCGGAAATGAATCCGCATTTTCGATGGTTTGTGGAGAGCTGTTCTGAGATGGACGTTGAAGTCATGGTGCGATGTAATCTCACCATCATCATGGCCAATTGCAAATATCGTGACCTTCCAGAGTTTTATGCTCAGCATAAAGTGCATGTCATCAGCTCATTGCCTTACTTCAGTAAGTCAAGGACTGACAGTCAGCGTGGAGATGGCGTATTCAACGATTCTATAAAAGCATTAAAGGCCCTGAACGAGGTAGGATATGGTATGGAAGGATCTGATCTCAAGCTTGACCTGGTCTACAATCCTTCAGGAGCATTTCTGCCAGGTGACCAGCATTCCCTGGAAAGAGAATTTAAAAGCCAATTGAAGAGAAAGTTTGGAATTGAGTTTCATAATCTTTTTGCCATAACCAATCTTCCGATCAGCCGGTTCCTGGATTACCTCATAGAATCTGATAATTATGAAGATTATATGATCCAACTTGTAGAGGCATTCAATCCATCTACCATAGACGGATTGATGTGTACCTATACCCTATCGGTCAGCTGGGATGGATACATCTACGATTGTGATTTCAATCAAATGCTGGATCTCAAGATCGACACACCGGTGACGCACATCAATGACTTTGACATGAAGAAGATCATGGATCGAAAGGTAAAAGTCAATCAACATTGTTATGGTTGCACGGCGGGTGCCGGAAGCAGTTGTGGTGGTGAGGTTGTATGACCATCATCATAAAAGATGATTTATCTCAATGTGTGTCCCTGATTATCTTCTTATCCTTGCATCTTATTGTTAAAAAAATTGAATAAATTTTGAATACTTTTTTTATTCGGACCCTTTCTCTTTTCCCTTAAAATGGGAAATGATAACGGTCAAAATTTAATTCAATTTAACTTGAAAATATTGGAAGTAATTTCAAGCAAAAAACTGGCTTAAATCAAGGAATAATCGTAATATTGTACTTTATACACTAACTAAATTTCACATCAATGTCAAAGAAAAGGATTGCTATTAATGGATTTGGAAGAATCGGACGTCTGACGTTCAGAAGTCTTATAAAAAATGATAATGTCGAGATCGTTGCTATCAACGATTTAACAGATAATGGAACCCTTGCACAGTTATTAAAGTTTGACTCCGCACACGGAAGATTTGACGGAACTGTCGAGTATAATGACACCCACTTAATCGTCAATGGACAGGAAATCATTGCATCTGCCATCAGAAACCCTGAGGAGTTACCTTGGGCAGAGAATAATGTAGATTATGTTCTTGAATGTACCGGTATCTTTAGAACCAAAGAAGGTGCAGGAAAGCATATCACTGCAGGAGCTAAGAAAGTTTTGATTTCTGCTCCAGGCAAAGGTGATGGAATTAAGACGGTAGTACTTGGAGTAAATGGAGATACACTGACAGGTGACGAAACCATTATTTCCAATGCATCTTGTACGACCAACTGTCTGGCACCTGTAGTTAAGGTCATCCATGACAACTGGGGATTCGTACAGGGATCTTTGACAACGACTCACGCATATACAGGTGATCAGAATATAATCGATGCTCCTCACAGTGACTTAAGAAGAGCAAGATCTGCAGCCATCAACATCATACCTACCAGCACTGGTGCTGCCAATGCAGTAGGAAAAGTAATTCCTGAGGTAGAAGGTAAAATGTTTGCCATCGCGATCAGAGTACCTGTTGTAACTGGTTCAATGATTGAATTGAATGTAATTGTTGATAAAGAGGTATCAAAGGAAGAAATAAATGCTAAGTTTAAGGAGTATGCTGACGGACCTATGGCAGGTATCCTTGAGTATTCAACTGATCCATTGGTATCTTCTGATATCGTAGGAAACCCTTACAGCTCAATCTTTGATTCTGAGTTAACAGATGTGAAGGGTAAGATGATCAAAATTGTAAGTTGGTATGATAATGAAGCAGGTTACTCTGCAAGATTAGCGGACCTGCTTTTAAAGATCTGATAAAAAGTTCATCATGATAAATAGAAAGAGGTTGATAAAGCACTGTGTGTGATACGTCAGCCTCTTTTTTTGTTTTGTTATAATTATCAAAAATGGATGATATTTTGACCTTTTACATTTCCTTTTCAAGGGAAACGGGAAAGGGTCTAAAAGAAAAAATAATCAAAATATTATCCATTTTGGCTTGATAAGTAAAGGATCTAAGTGTGAATTTTAATGATTCTTTAAAAATAATGAACCCTTTATCTCTATTGAGAATGCCACTTTAAACTATGATCACTTAAAAAACAATTCAGATAAAAGTACACTTATCAAATGAATTAATTTTTAAAAGCTTCTTATTTTCATACCCTTTCCCGTTTCCCTCCAGAGGGAAATGAATAAGGCAAAAATTAATTCATTTTAAGTTCACAGAAGATCAGATAAAAATTGAATAACTACGCTTTATATTTGCAGTCCGATAATAATTGATACAATGAATATAGATTTTAAAAATAAAAGAGCCCTGATCAGGGTTGATTTCAATGTTCCTCTGGACAGTGAAGGAAATATTACTGATAATACAAGAATGGTGAAGGCCCTTCCTACCATCAGAGAGGTATTGGAGAAAGGTGGCAGTGTGATCTTGATGTCGCACCTCGGAAGGCCGTTAAAGAAGTTGAATGAAGATGGAACCATCAACAAGGAAAAATTCTCATTAAAATACCTTGTGGAACATCTTGCTGAGTTGATAATGGTGGATGTAAAATTTGCTGACGACTGTGCCAGTGATGAAGCTGCATTGATGGCTTCTGAATTGAAGCCTGGAGAAATCCTATTATTGGAAAATACCAGGTTTTATGAAGGAGAGACCAAGGGAGATAGAGGATTAGCTGAGAAGCTGGCCGGACTGGGAGACGTTTTTGTCAATGATGCATTCGGTACAGCACACAGGGCACATGCTTCTACAGCTGTCGTAGCCGATTACTTTACTGCAGAGCATAAGACCCTGGGCTTACTCATGCAGAAAGAGGTTGAGAACGCCAAGAAGGTAATGTACAGTCCTGACAGACCATTTACGGCGATCCTTGGAGGTGCAAAAGTTTCTGACAAGATCCAATTGATAGATCGATTGATGGAAAAAGCCAATAAGATCATTATCGGAGGCGGTATGGCTTACACTTTCGTCAAAGCTCAGGGTGGTCACGTAGGAAATTCATTGGTAGAAGAGGATTATCTCGACCTTGCCAATACCCTACTTGAAAAAGCAAAAAATGAAAACGTAGACATCATCCTACCTGTGGATTCCATCATAGCTGATGGCTTCTCCAATGAAGCAGAATTCAGAGCATGTCCCAGTGATCAGATCCCTGATGGATGGATGGGACTCGATATCGGCCCTGAAGCCATTGAGGACTTCAGAAAAGCCATCCTGGATTCAGGTACTATCCTATGGAATGGCCCATCCGGAGTATTTGAGTTCAGCAATTTTGCCAAAGGTACGTTCAGCGTTGCTCAAGCGGTAGCGGATGCGACTGGAAAAGGTGCATTCTCCTTGATCGGTGGTGGAGACAGTGTTGCTGCCATCAATAAGTCAGGATTAGCTGAAAAAGTAAGTTTTATCTCTACCGGTGGTGGAGCGATGTTGGAGTTCCTGGAAGGCAAGACCTTGCCCGGGATTGCTGCTGTGGAGGAGTAAATTTAACCGCTGAGTTACGCTGAGAAAAATCTGCTAGCAAAGAAACCACTTCTTCAGACATCATCATTAAAATGTTCAAGTTATCTTCAGAAGGGTTTCGTCAATGGGCGGTTGTAAATGGGATTGTATACATTTCTTAATGGAGATCTACCCAATTGGTTCCATTACACACTCTAAGCTTTTTAGTTCCCGCATCGAAATACATGAGTCCTTCTTCGGTAGAAGCACAAGATGGAGCTGTGTTTAATGGTTTTAGCCTGGCTGTTTCTTCTATGTGGAGGGTTCCGTTGATTGATAAAGTCGCAGGTAAATCTAAACCATCACACCAATTTATTCCAATGGAAAGTGAAAATAAGTTTTCACAATTTGCTAAAAATATCTCTCTATCATTTCCATCATCCCCAGACCAGATTATAGTTCCATTTTGAATGTTAGGAGTAGAATCAATAAAATTAGGAGTATTCGAAATATTTATAGAATTAGAACAAACATTAAAATCATAGAACATTATATCATCATAATCAGATGCCCACAGTACACTCTGTCCTTTAATGAGTGGATTAACATCATCTATCCCGAAATTGTTGGTCAATTTAATTGCAGCTCCGGGATCAATTATATCATAATAATATATTTCATCATCACTACCATCATATCCTGACCAAACAATTTTAGAACTTGATATACTTGGAAGTCTATCATCATTCCCTGGATTGTTTGAAATATTTATTGGAGGCAATCCACTTGATATTGAGTAAAGAAAAATCTCATCATCTATGCCATTAGATCCATACCAAGTAATATAGTCATTAGAAATAACTGGCCTAAAATCATCATTGCCGTCATTATTGGATATGTTAACAGGAGGTAATCCTAAACTTATGTTATACAGAAAGATTTCATTATCGTTTCCGTCATTGCCAAAGTAGGTTAAATTCGAACCACTGATTCGTGGAAAAAAATCATCATAACTGTTATTACTAATGTTAACAGGTGGTGCTGCACTATTAATGTCATACAAAAATATTTCATATCCAAAACCATTATCAGCAGCCCATGAAATATATTGACTATTCATATCAATAAATGAATTAGATTCAGTTGGATGAGTAGAAATAATTGTTGGACCCGTATTTAATAGGTAATCGTATAACCAAATATCTGTTTGGTTATTTCCTCTGCTAAACCACGCAATCTTTCCATTGGAAATCTGAGGAAGGAAATCTTGGTTGGACGGATTATTTGAAATATTAACTGGGGCTCCGCCTATGTTTATATTATACATAAATACTTCTCGGTCAGAACCTATTAATCCATGCCAAACAATAATGCTATCCAATATTTGAGGCGTGAAATCATTATTTCCATCATTCATAGAAATATTCGTTACAGAATTACAGACTTGTGATGTCAATTGAATAGCCCATAGTGTTGTAAG
>JABDLO010000081.1 GCA_013002995.1 Saprospiraceae bacterium
CCTTTAAATAAGGATTCAACCAGGACAACTTCCCCATATTCTTCAACAAGGGATTCAACAGGTGTAGACAAAGAATACCTTTTATCGCCCGTCAAATCCCATCTCCATTCCATTGATTGAGAGACCAATAATAAAATCAATCCCAATACTATAATAATCAATGGCCCTTTTATAGTCTTCATCAGCTTAGTCTTCTTTTTAAGGTGATGTGTGAAAGCGATAAAAACAATAGGATGATAAAGACAAAATATCCAACATCAGCAATTTCAATGACACCCCGGCTTAAGGAAATGTAATGATACTCCATTCCCATCTTTTCAATGAATGAATCAACACTACCACTAAACATGGATAACCTACTGATGTAATACATTCCCCAGTAACATAGAAAACATAGGAAGAGAGAAATGATAAAGGCAGCCACCTGGCTTCTGGCTATCGAAGATCCAAATATTCCAATGGAAGTAAACGAACAGCCTAATAAAAACATTCCTGCATAGGAACCAATTATCGAACCGTGGTCAATATTCCCAATCGGACTTGCCAGTTGGTTAAGTGAATAATAATGCGTCAGCGTCAATAGTACCAGAAACAACAACAGCAATATGTAGGCTAAATACTTACCTGCCAGAAATTGTCCTATGGTTATGGGTTTGGTAAATATGATTTCTGTTGTTCCTGATTGAAATTCTTCACTAATTGAAGCCATAGTAATCGATGGAATCAAGAAAAGGAACAGATACGGAGCCATAAAGAATAATTGATCCAGAGTAGCCACATTTCCCGAAAGGATTGACGTATCCCTGAACACCCATAAGAACAGTCCGACGACTATAATAAAGACCGACATGATGATGTAGCCGATTGCTGAAGAGTATAATTGATATAATTCCTTTTTGAAAATACTAATCATGGCTTATTCGTCAATTTTTGGAATGTCTGTTCGAATGTCTGCCCTTCTTTGCTCAGGTGAATAATAACATCATCATTTTTTACTGCCGCCCGGAATAAATCAGCCCTTGGATCAGTGCCCTTTGCAACATCGAAGTAGTAATTCCTCTGATCTGTAGTTTTAACTTTGAGAATTCCTTTTATTTCCTGGTATGCTTCGATATGTTTCGTCGGTTGATTCAAGATCATTATTACTTTGAGATCAGATTCTGTATCAGAAGTGATATCTTCCAAACTATTATCAGCAATTTTACTTCCCTGATCTAATATGATCACTCGGTCACACACAGATTCAATTTCTTGCATGATGTGCGACGAAAACAAGATCAATTTTTCTTTTCCAAGATCCCTGATTAAAGCCCTGATCTCCATGAGTTGATTGGCATCAAGTCCGGTTGTTGGTTCATCCAGTATTAGAATCGGAGGATCATGTAGAATGGCCTGGGCAAGCCCAACCCTCTGTTTATATCCCTTTGATAAATATTTGATCTTTTTATTAATCTCGGCATCAAGTCCTACCCTCTTGCAGGCAATGATCAAATCGTCTTTAGAGAGTCCAAGACGATGTGTCTCAGAGATAAAGTTTAGAAACTCCAGTACATACATCTCTTTGTAAAGTGGATTAGATTCAGGTAAGTAACCAATGGCCTTTCTTGCAACCAATGGATCTTCAGTCACTGACTCACCATTTACATCAATCTCACCGGAAGATGGCTGGATAAAGCCCATCAACAATTTGAAAGTTGTGGTCTTTCCTGCTCCATTTGGGCCCAAAAACCCAATAACCTCCCCTTCCTTTGCGGAAAATGAAAGGTCATCTACAGCAGTCTGCTGCCCGTATTTCTTACTTAAATGCTTAACTTGGATAGGCATATGACCAATTAACGGTAACGAAGTAATTTAAATTATCCTTCTTTCTTTCCAGCCGCTAACATATCAATAATTTCTGTAATATCTTTGATCTGAAGGGCATCATTTACATGGTACTCCCCTATCGATACACGTCTCAAGCTTTTCAGATACGCTCCTGAATTCATCAGCTTGCCTAAGTCATGAGCAAGTGATCTGATGTACGTCCCTTTAGAACATGACACAAAGAAATCAATATAATTTCCACTTCTTGTAGTGATATCAAATTTCTCAATGTAGATCCTCCTGGATTTCAACTTTACTTCTTTACCCCTTCTGGCAAGCGAATAAGCTGTCTGGCCTTTTATTTTAACGGCTGAATAAACGGGTGGAACTTGATCAATCCAGCCTGTTAACTCCTTAGTAGATTTCAGTAAAAGACGCTCAGTGATGTGATCGGTATCAAATTCCTGATCCGGTTCAGATTCAGCATCATAGGTGGGTGTGGTCGCACCCAGTCTTATTGTACCTGTATACACCTTGGGCATCCCCTGAAGCTGGTCGATCCTTTTGGTGTATTTCCCTGAGCAGACTAATAATAAGCCGGTGGCCAATGGATCGAGTGTTCCGGCATGACCTACTTTTATCTTCTTAACGTTCAAGGCATATTTTAAAGAGAATCTGATTTTATTCACCACATCAAATGATGTCCACTCCAATGGCTTATCTACAAGAATTAAACATCCTTTCTGGAAATCAATCGCATCAGATTTCCTGCTCGATGATAATATGGTATCAGGATAAGAAGACATAGCCTATTGCAATCAAGCCTACAATGAGACAGTAGATTGAAAAATATCTGAGCTTACTATTTTTCACTATAGCAATCATCCATGTACAGGCAGCATAACCTGTTATAAAGGCGGCAATAAACCCGATGGTTAATTCCACCTTGTCGATTCCAGATGAGAACAATTCTCCCGATAATACATCCTTGGCCATTTTACCAAATATCAAAGGAACAACCATCAAGAAAGAGAATCTGGCAGCCTCCAGCCTATCCAATCCCAGTAATAAAGCGGTAGAAATGGTGGCACCGGATCTGGATATTCCCGGAATTATTGCAATGGCTTGTGAGATACCAATGATTAATGCTTTGTACCAATTGTTTCCTTGTGGTTTAGGGGTGTATACATCTGCAATGTATAAAAGAATGGCTGTCACCATCAACATAGATCCTACGAGCAGCAGATTGTTACTAAACATGGATTCTATCAGATCATCAAAAAATACTCCCACTATTGCTGCAGGAATCATAGATATAATAACATACCAGGTGAAGGTCCTTTGTTCAACTCCGGCTTTCCTGAACAACCCGTTGAGTAAGTATAAGACATCTTTTCTGAAGACAACAATTGTGCTAAGAGCTGTTGCAAAATGCAGTACTACAGTCATTAGTAATGACTCTTCACCAATTGCGTTTTCGCCAAATATATATTTAGCGATTTCAAGATGACCGCTGCTACTGACCGGAAGAAACTCCGTCAACCCTTGTATCAAACCAAGAATGGCTGATTCAATGTATTCCTGCATTACTTTTTAAATATGGCTACAATCTGGAAAGCTAATCCTGCAAGGATTACAATTGGTGCAAGCGTAATCCTTCTGAACGAATAGATTAAATCTGGATCCCAGGTATTGCTATCAGGCATTTTCCCTCCTGCCATAAGCAATAACCCCAGGGCTATAAGTCCCATTCCTGCTAATGACCACATGTAATTCTTTTTCTTGAATAACATGGTGCTCTTAGTCTCTACAGTTCTGGTTGATGAAGCTTTACCTGATACTTTTGAAGTGGTAGGATTGAGCTGCTTGCTTTTAGATGTAGTTACAACAACCTTCTTTTTTTTGGTCATGACCAGCTGTTACGATGATTAAAGATTCACAAATGTATTTATTATTTCTTAACTCATACTTAAACCAATACACTTCTCTCTGCATTAAGGTAGCCTCTCACTACATATCTCGTGACTCCCACCGTCAATATTATTCCGATTCCAAGTATTGAAACCAGGACAATGCCGGCATACGCCCAATTAATAATTCGATCAAATCCTTCTATATTGAAGTACAATGAAGCCAACAAAGCCACAATAAATGTAGAAACAATAAGAAATGCCCTGAATCCCAATTGGATCGCTTCTTTAATATATGGCCGTGCTATGAAGACCCTGGTGGCTCCAACGAGTTGCATGGTTTTGATTTCCATCCGATCAGCATGGAGTTTTAGTTTCATGGTATTATAAATAATTGCAAGCGACAGGAAAATGAAGATTGCACCGATGATCAGAGCGATATAGGACATCTTCTTAATGTTGCTTCTCACCATTTCAATTGAATCGTTCTCAGCAAAAAATCCGAGGACTGCTTGATCTTTTAAGATCCCCGATTTTATTGCCTCGATTCTACTTTCAGTATAGGACTGTGCCTCGAGGTTAAACACAATAAGGTCCTTAAAAGGTATATCTTCCACATTTCCTTCAATGGAACTCAAAAAGTTTTTCATTGCCAGGTATGCATTTTCTTTAGGAATCAATTCAACGGAACCTTCCCGGATACCTTCCTCTGCTTCAAGCGATGAAATGATCCGATTCTGATCTGACTTATCCGCTCCATCTCGCAACTCAACAATGATGTTTATCTTCTCCTTGATAATATCAGTCATATTATTAGCATGAAGAAAAATGAGCCCATAACCTGCCATTAGGAATAATACAATGGCAATAGAAATGGTTGAGTAAATGACCGAAGGATTAATCTGATTATTCTTTTCTGGCACAATCTAATTTTCAGCGTAGAGCGATAATGAAAAGTCACCATCGTAATAAATCGAACAACAAAAATAATATTACGAATTTATTAATATGTATATTTTATAATCTTTTACTTTTGAACAGAAATTATATTAATGAGGCATATTATCCTTTTTCTTTTGATCACGTTATCATCATCAGCGATTGGTCAGATAAGAATTAACAATGGATCATTTGAAGATGAGCCGTCAGATGCCACCACTCCTCACGGGTGGTTTGAGTGTCATGAGTTGACCACTCCTGATATTTTTCCCGGAGTATGGGGAGTATATGGAGATCCTTCAGATGGAGACACCTACATGGGACTTATAACCAGGCCCAATAATACCTGGGAGTCAATAGGTCAAAGATTAACACAACCTCTTGAGGCTAATAAGTGTTACTCGTTTATGGTTGATATGGCATATTCTAAAACCTATGCGGGATATAATAATCCGATTAGATTGCGAATATGGCTAGGTGACAAGAGATGCAACCAGGGGCAGTTAATTTATGAGTCAGACTTGATAGATCATACAGACTGGAAAACCTATTTGGTAAAATTCACCACTGAAAAGCCCTATACACATATTATTCTTGAAGCTTTCCATGATGAATCACCGGTCAGATACAAAGGGAATATATTACTTGATCATATGACCGCAATCAAGCGTTGTGGCAGAGCATAAATCATACACGGTTGTTAGATAGAAAAAAATCAATACTAGATATCCAAAAAAATCAAGAGTGGGATTTCCTGGTGATCGGCGGAGGTGCTTCGGGACTGGGAGTTGCCCTTGATGCAGTGAGTAGAGGATACAAGGTGCTTCTCGTTGAAAAAGTAGATTTTGGTAAAGGGACTTCAAGTAGAAGTACTAAGCTGATTCATGGAGGAGTCAGGTACTTACAGCAAGGAAATGTAAGCCTGGTAAGGGAGGCTTTAAAAGAAAGGGCCTACATGCTTTCTGCCGCCAACCACATTTCTAAACTCCAACCTTTCATCATTCCTTTTTATTCCAGATTGACTGGTTTTTACTACTTCTCCGGTTTAAAGGCATACGACCTTCTTGCCGGCAGTAAAAGGATAGGAAAAACAATCTGGTTGAATAAAAAACAGGTGATCAAGAGGATAGGCAACATCAACTCTAAGGGTCTGAAAGGAGGTATTCTTTACTATGATGGACAATTTGATGATACACGATTGTGTATTGACCTTATTAAAACCATTGTTAAGCATGGAGGGACATGCATTAATTATTGTGGGGTTACTGACTTAGTAAAGGATGAAGAAGGAAATTGTACCGGAGCAATATTAAAAGATGAAATATCGAATAAAGAATATAAAATAACAGCTAGGTCTGTAATTAATGCAACCGGAGTTTTTACAAATGATATCATCCACATGGATGATAAAAAGCAAAGGGATTTAGTGAAGCCTAGCCGTGGTTCTCACATTGTACTTGAACAGGAATTCCTGGGAGGGAATACAGCAATTATGATCCCAAAAACCTCAGATGGTCGCGTACTGTTCCTAATTCCATGGAATGGGAAGGTACTTGTGGGTACTACCGATATTGCTACTGATGAGCCGGCATATGAACCCAAAATAGAAAAAGAAGAAATTGATTTCATATTAAACAATACAGATGAGTATTTAAAACAGTCTCCCGGAAGGATCGATATTAAATCAACATTCTCTGGTCTTAGACCTCTTGCAGCACCTAAGGATAAAAATGCTAAAACCAAGGAAATCTCAAGAGGCCACCAGGTAATCTGGACGGAGTCTGGATTGTGTAGCCTGATAGGCGGAAAATGGACCACTTTCAGAAAAATGGGAGAAGATGTAATAGAAGATGTAATCCAGAAAAAAAAGTGGGTAAAAACAGAATCTCAATCTGAAACCATTCAAATTGATGATGAAGCTCTTAGGATTGACTATTCCAAACCAATAAAAATCAGCCTGATCAAGAAAATCATTAAAGAAGAAATGGTGATGACCTTAGAGGACCTTGTAGCCAGAAGGACAAGGTTGCTATTTCTAGACACAGAAATGACAAAATCTGTTCTTGAGGAGTGGTGTGAGCTTTTAATGGAACATTTAGGCAAAGATCAAGGCTGGAAAAACGATCAGGTGCAATCTGTCAGGAATCTAATTACATCAGGATATGAACCAATTATTCGGTCAAAGTAACAGTATACTAATTCTTATAATATGATCTGGAAATCTATCGGAAATTTAGTATTATTGAAGGAAATTTGATTTAATTACTAAACCTGTTTTACCATGAAAAAAGTTTTATTAAGTTTTTTTGCTGTTGCTTGCTTCTGTTTCACAAGTAGCGCACAGGACGAGGGAGCATTCAGATTTGGTGCTGGAGTCCAACTATATGATATCAGTGAGGCTGTCGGAATACAAGGAAAAGCAGTTTACGGCCTTAATGAAACACTCGACATAGGTGGAGCTTTCACCTATTGGCTTGAGGACTTCATTCAATTCTCAATTGACGCCAATGTACAGTACAAAGGATTAGACGTATCTGAAAGCTTTAAATTACAACCACTTGCAGGACTTACTTATTTGAAAACTGAAAGCGTTAATTTAGGGGGTTTTGGATCCATTGGTGGAAGTACCACTCAGCTTCACGTTGGTGCATCATTCAGATTTGTTCTTGAAGGAGGAATGACGATTTATGCAGATCCTATTCTAATACTTAATGATGGAAGCGGAGTTAATATTTCAGCAGGAATACTCTTTTAAACAGAAAACACCAATTAAAAACTAAAAGGGCTGCCATCTGGGAGCCCTTTCTTTTTGGATGTAAATAATAACAACCTATCTGTTGGTTTCATGTTATATTTTTCAGCTCAATCTTTTAAAACTTGAGATATGAAAATCTACCAGTTAAAAAGAACACAACAATTAAACACATCTATTAGAGAAGCATGGGATTTCTTTTCTTCTCCTGAGAACTTAAAATTAATTACACCTGATTACCTGGGATTTGAAATAACTTCAGACCTCGGTCATGGCAAGATGTATACCGGTCAAATCATCACCTATCATGTACGTCCCATTGCAGGAATTAAATTGAACTGGGCAACTGAAATTACTCACGTAGAAGAACCTTATTCATTTATTGACGTACAACTAGAAGGTCCTTATAAGGTCTGGCATCATCAGCATCACTTTATAGAAAATGAGGAAGGGGTGCTTATGAAAGACATTGTTACCTATGCTCTTCCATGGTATGCTTTCGGAGGCATAAGTAATAAACTAATAGTAAGAAAGAAACTCGAAGAGATATTCAACTACAGATACATGGCAGCTGAAAAACAATTCAACAAAAAGAATAAAAAAAATCCTATCCTGACTTAAAATGAATGGATGATTTCAAGGAAATCATCAGCTTTCAATGAAGCGCCACCTACTAATCCTCCATCGACATCTGGTTGAGAGAAAATCTCCTTGGCATTAGAAGGTTTTACAGATCCACCATATAGTATTGGAATCATTTCACTTATTTCACTTCCATATTGATCTTTGATCAAGTCTCTGATTGAAGCATGCATTTCCTGTGCTTGTTCAGGACTTGCTGTTTCTCCTGTTCCAATGGCCCATATGGGTTCATATGCAATGATGATCTCTTTCATCTGTTCCGGAGAAAGGTGAAAGAGTGCATTGCTTACCTGGCTGCCGACATGAGATTCATGGTTTCCTGCCTTTCTGATTTCAAGAGGTTCTCCACAACAGAATATGGGAATCATTTGCTTTGCTAAGAGTAGATTTACTTTTTCTGCTAGCATATCATCAGTCTCACTGAAGTATTCTCTTCTTTCTGAATGTCCTACAATAACATATTGCACACCCAATGAGTCCAGCATATCAACAGATACTTCGCCGGTATAAGCTCCTGACACCTTGTGGTGACAATTCTGAGCGGCGATATCAAGATGATCCACATAAAGGGTCTGGTCAACAAGAGACTTTAAAAAGGGGTATGGTGCTCCAAGAATGGTTAATACATCTGTGGGCCTTGAAGAATTGGCCAATGTCCTGGTAATATCCAGAGCTTCTTCTAGCTCTTTATTCATTTTCCAATTTCCAGCTGCAATTTTTAATCTACTCATGGTCTATTATTTGAGTCACAAGAATAATATATAAGAAGGATTAATTCAAATATATTTGCCAATAGGTTGATTAAATAATTATGAAGTTTGGAAAAGTAGAAAACCTGGAAGGAATTGATTTTACTCTACCTCCCGATGATGAATCTAATATGGATACTCTTCATCCTCATTCTGATACCTGTACATGTTATATAGGAGCCACCGGGTGGTCGATGAAAGACTGGAAAGGGAAGGTGTACCCACCTAAAGCAAAAGCAAGTGAGTTTCTATTTCATTATTCCCGGCAGTTTAATTCAATAGAATTGAACAGTACCCACTATACCTTGCCAAAACCAGAATTAATCAATAAATGGAAGAACCAGGTAACAGATGATTTTCGATTCTGCCCTAAGGTCTGGCAACAAGTTTCTCATAGAAAAGACCTTGGGATAGAGAGTGGGAACCTGGACCGATTTATAGATTCTATTGTATCACTTGAAGAGAGGCTAGGAGCTTGTTTTCTTCAACTCCCACCCTATTTTTCAATAGAACGATTGGCATTACTGGAATCATTTATCCATATGTGGCCGGATGAAATTCCATTGGCAATCGAGGCTCGTCATGAAAGCTTTTATACTTCTGATACATGGAAGGATTATATCGCTCTACTCAGAGCACATAAAATTATTCCATTGATTACTGATGTTGCAGGTAGAAGAGATATTCTTCACAGCAGTCTATCCAGAGAAGTGACAATGATCAGATGGGTAGGAAATGGCTTACACAAAAGTGATTATTCCAGATTAGAGGAATGGGTCAAAAGATTGAATAAATGGAAAAAATCCGGGATAAAAGAAATCTATTTCTTTCCGCATGAACCTGACAATTTATTAACTCCGGAAATATCAAAGTTTTTCGTTGAAAAATTAAAGGAAACATCTGACATAAATACTCGCGGTCCACGACTCGATGATGGAAACAAACAGTTATCTTTGTTGTAATTATTGCTCTAACCTTAATGACGCGACACATATGGTACCTTACATCAATAGAGATATAAGTTGGCTTTCATTTAATTATAGAGTTTTGCAAGAGGCTAAGGATCAATCTGTTCCACTATTTGAACGGTTGAAATTTCTCGCGATTTATTCATCAAATCTTGATGAATTCTTTAGGGTAAGGGTTGCCAATCATAGGAATCTTCTGAGGGCAGGAAAGAAAACCAGGAAGGAGCTCAGTTTTGAGCCGGAAGAAAATTTGGTTCAGATACTTAATGTTGTCAATACTCAGCAAGAAGAGTTCAGCAGGATTTTTAACAAAGAAATAGTCCCTGATTTACGAAAGTATGGCATCAGCCTCATCAGAAGGAAGAAAATGACTGAGGATCAAATTGAATTTGTTGAGTCATACTTTGATGAATATATGCTCCCTTTCGTACAGCCGGTACTACTCAAAGGGAAGAAAATAAAGCCTTTCCTAAATAACGCTGCACTTTACCTTGCTTTAGAAATGGTAGACCAGGATAGTGGAAAAACCAACTATGCCATAGTAAAGATTCCTTCTGATCACCTTTCAAGGTTTATTGAACTTCCCAGGAGTAGGAAAAATCGACGGGACATCATTATGTTGGATGACATTGTGCGTCATTCCATAGATCTAATTTTCCCGGGATATGATATCATTGATTCGTACAGTATAAAATTGACTCGTGATGCAGAGCTTTACATAGATGATGAGTTCTCAGGTGACTTGATGTATAAGATCAAGCAAAGTCTAAACAAACGTAATGTAGGGCCCGCTTCAAGACTGGTTTACGATCGGGAAATGCCTTATAAGTTTTTGAAGTTTTTGATGGAAGTATTTGATCTTGAAAAGTATGATCTGCTTCCTGAAGGAAGATATCATAACAACTCGGACTTTTTTAAATTTCCACATTATGGAATGGATCATCATGAAGATATTCCACTTCCTCCCCTACCTATAGAGCCATTAGAAAAAGCCACTTCAATTTTTGATAAGATCGAGGAACAAGATTGGTTGATTCATGTGCCTTATCATTCCTATGAATCTGTGATCAAGTTTTTTGAAGATGCTGCCATAGATCCGGATGTAACACACATCAAGATCATTCAATATCGTGTGGCCAGAGTGTCCAGGATCATGAATGCCATTATGAGAGCGGTTCAGAATGGAAAGCAAGTTTCCGCTTTTATTGAGGTAAAAGCGAGATTTGATGAAGAGGCCAACCTTATATGGGGAGAAAGACTTGAAAAAGCAGGTGTCAGCGTCAATTATAGTATGCCCGGATTAAAGGTTCACTCCAAGACGGCACTCATCAGGAAAATTGTTGATGGCGTCCCTAAATTCTATGTCTATTTGAGTACCGGAAATTTCCATGAAGGGACAGCAAAAATCTATTCTGATATTGGATTGTTTACCAGCGATCCACGCCTTACATCTGAAGCAACAAGGGTCTTGTCTTATCTGGAGACTAAAAAGCTTCCAACTAAACCTTTTGAGCATCTGCTTGTCGGTCAATTTAATTTAAAAGATTCCTTATTGGATCTCATCAAGCAAGAAATAAAGAACAAGGAAGATGGGAAACCCGCCGAGATCATATTAAAAATGAACTCCATCGAAGAGACTAAAATGATTGAATCGCTGTATGAAGCATCTCAAAAAGGAGTAAAGGTGAAGATGATCATCAGAGGAATATGCTCTTTGGTACCTGGAATAAAGGGTATCAGTGATAATATTGAAGCTATTTCTATTGTTGATAGATTCCTGGAACATGCAAGAATTTTCATTTTCCATAATAATGGAGATCGGAAAATCTACCTCTCTTCAGCAGACTGGATGAGCAGGAACCTTCATAGGAGGGTTGAAACGGTTTTTCCTATCTATGATGAAAATATTAAGAAGATCATTATGGACCTGATCAATCTTCAGTTGAATGATAATGTTAAATCCAGGATCATTGATTACAAGAGTCACAATGCTTACAAGAAAACAGGCAATGATTTAGCTCTTAAATCTCAGATCGAAACTTATTATTACATAAAGCGCAAAACAGAACGATTAATTGATGACTCTGATATAGAGGTCATAACTGACAATCAAAAATCTAATTAAATGCTTAAAGCCGTTTCTCCACTCGATGGAAGATATTCTAAGAAGACTGAAAAACTACAAGCTTATTTTTCTGAATACGCATTAATTAAATATAGAATTCAAGTAGAAGTCGAGTATTTCGTAGCCTTATATCAATTAGGCTTACCGCAACTCAAAGATTTAAATCAGAATGATGTGCTCACTATGCGTAAGCTATATGAATCTTTCTCTGTCGAAGACGCACAAAAAGTCAAGGATATTGAAGCCGTCACCAATCATGATGTGAAAGCAGTGGAATATTTCATTAAAGAAAAACTTGCCGGGAGCTCAATAGAACCAAAGCTGGAATTCATACATTTCGGGCTTACCTCACAGGATATTAATAATACGGCATTCCCTATGATGATAAGAGATGGAATGTCAGATGCAATGATGCCCGTACTTGACACCATTATTATCAAATTAAAAGAGCTTGTCAGTGAGTATCGAGGAATCCCGATGCTAGCAAGAACCCATGGACAACCAGCATCCCCAACAACTCTGGGAAAAGAAATAGATGTATACGTGGAAAGGCTCATGAATCAAATATCTATTCTAAAATCGATAAGATTAAAAGGAAAATTTGGTGGAGCAACCGGTAATTTTAATGCCCACCTTATTACTTATCCTGAAATTGACTGGCGAGTATTTGGAAATAAGTTTCTTGAAGACCATCTGGGACTTGACCGATATCAGCGGACGACACAGATTGCCCATTACGATGATTTATCCACGCTGATGGATGCAATGCGAAGAATTAATGTTATCCTTATTGATCTATGCAGAGACATATGGACGTATATTTCAATGGAGTACTTCGGCCAGAAAGTTATCGCTGGTGAAGTAGGTTCATCGGCTATGCCTCATAAGGTTAATCCTATTGATTTTGAAAATGCAGAGGGCAACCTGGGAGTCGCCAATGCCATTTATGATCACCTCTCTAATAAACTGCCGATATCCAGATTGCAACGTGACTTGACAGATAGTACGGTTTTAAGAAATATTGGAGTCCCTTTTGGTCATACGCTTATTGCTTACCACTCCATACTTAAGGGATTATCTAAGATTGTATTGAGGAAAGATCGATTAATGGCTGACCTGGACGATAATTGGGCAGTGGTCGCTGAAGCCATTCAGAACATATTACGTCGTGAAGGATATCCTAAACCTTATGAAGCATTAAAGGCTTTGACACGTGGCAATGAAGGAATTAATGAAGTCACGATAAAGGCATTTATTAACAACCTGGATGCAAAGGAAAGCATTAAAGAAGAATTGCTTCAGATCAATCCTCATAATTACGTTGGATATTTCTAATCACTTTCCCTGTCGGATTAATACATTAATTAATATATTTAAAGTGGATATAGCTGCAATTGTGGCGATTATCACCCTTTAAAGGCCAGGATTTATTCATGTATAAATTAATCTATCAAAGATGTCAATATTAAAAAACGTAATGAAATTCCTTGGTGTAGCCGGAAAGACTGCCAAACAGGGTATTGATAAAAGTATGGAAGTAGTGGATGATGCTCTCGAATCAGAAGTCATCACCAGCTCCATTGATAAAGCAAAAGAATTTACTGGTAAAGCTGCAGAAAAAGCCGGTGAGATCTATGAAAAAACCCGGATGTCAGCTGAAGAAGCCATGAAGGATGATACTTTCCAGAAGATCAAGTCTAAAGCCAGCGAAATCGGAAAAGAAATTAGGGAAACAGCCAGCGAAGTGGTTGAAAAAGGTAAAGATATGGCAGAGAAGGCAGCTGAAAATGAAAAGGTTAAAGCAGCAGTAGAACGTGTCAAAGACTTCGGTGAAGATGTAGTAGAAGCTGCTGAAAACATCGTGGATAAAGCCGAGGATGTATTCAAGGATGACACTGAAGAAGAGTAAAGACTTTATTAGTATTGAATTATTTCAATGCCATTGTCAATGGTAAGTTGTGGTGAATCTGATCGCTGTACCTGACCGATGATCTGAGCTTTCACACCATAAGATTCACTGATCTCAATCAATGAGTCAGCAACTTCTCTACTTGGAACGTAAGCTTCCAATCTGTGCCCCATATTGAACACTTCATACATTTCCTTCCAACTAACCCCACTAGATTCACGAATCAATTTAAATAATGGCGGCTCATCCATTAATCGATTCTTTATAATATGAAGATTCTTATCAACGAATTTCATGACCTTGGTCTGGGCTCCACCAGTACAATGGATCAACCCATTGAGATCTTTTCTATGATTTTCAATGATTCTTTTAAGAATCGGTAAGTAAGTTCTGGTAGGTGATAACACCAATTTACCAGCAGTGATCTCTTCCCCTTCAACTTCTACGGAATCCGTCAATTTATGAGGGCCTGTATAAATGACATCAGAAGGTATATTGGAATCGAAACTATCCGGATACTTTGCCTGGTAAACCTTATTAAATACATCATGACGAGCAGATGTCAATCCATTACTGCCCATTCCTCCATTATAGTTTTCTTCATAAATGGCCTTACCATAAGAAGCGAAGCCAACAATAAAATCTCCTTCCTGGATGTCTATATTGATCACTTCAGACCTTTTCATCCTGGCAAATGCTGTAAATCCAATATCTATGGTGCGAACGATGTCTCCTACATCAGCAGTTTCGCCACCAGCAGAAAGGATCCTAACCCCCATATTTCCCATATTTTCAATAAAGGCCTGAGCTCCTTGTATAACCTCCTTAATCACTTCACCGGGAATTAATGATTTGTTACGTCCTATTGTAGAAGAGAGTATGATGTCATCGACACATCCTACACAAGCCATATCGTCCAGGTTCATGACAATTGAATCCTGCACAACACCTTTCCATACTGACAAGTCTCCCGTTTCTTTCCAATAAATATAGGCCAGACTGGTCTTTGTACCGGCTGTATCAGCATGCATAATGTTGCAATAATCCGGATCTCCGGCTACTACATCAGGAAGGATTTTACAGAAGGCATTAGGAAACAATCCTTTATCCAGGCCTTGTATGGCATCGTGGACTTCACTTTTGGAGGCAGAAACACCTCTACGATCATAACGGGAACTCATGTTGCAAATGTAAATATTTCAGGCAAAAGATAGCCTAAAAAACAAAAGGCTTCCTCAATGTGAAGAAGCCCTTGATATTTCTTAAAGTACTCTTATTTCTTGAAGTGTGCCTTTTCTCTGATTTTTGCTTTCTTCCCTTTCAATTCTCTTAAGTAGTAAAGCTTAGCTCTTCTTACCCTACCTCTTTTCAATACTTTAATTTCAACAATAGATGGATTAGAGAATGGGAAAATCCGCTCTACTCCTACTCCACTGGACATTTTCCTTACAGTAAAGGTTTTAGTTGCTCCATGTCCATTAATCTGTATGACATCACCCTTGAAAGTCTGAATTCTCTCCTTTGCTCCCTCTACAATCTTGTAGCTCACAGAAATGCTGTCGCCGGCTCTGAACTCAGGATAAGATTTAACAGTACCAAGTTGTTCGTGTACGTAATTTATAAGATCCATGATGTTTCTTTTTCTTCCTCGTTTTAAAAGTGGGTGCAAAGATAAATAAATTACAATATAAAATCAGTAATTTTTAAAGAATGTTTAATTCTTTAGAAAATGAACGATTAAACGATCTCATCGAATTCATCTTCAGAAGCTTGTGTATGCATTAAAGAAGTAATACGTGCTCGACTTAATTGTCTAAAACTCTCATCTACTGACTTCATAAAATCATCATTTAAAAATGATTTAATATCCTCAACACCATCAATGCCTGATCCATCCCTGAACTTAAACACTTGTTCAATTAACTTATCTTCAATTTTAACTGACAGCCTGTTATTCATACTGAAGACAGTAATCTTATACACTGGATGTTCAATCTCACCTATTATTCTCATGGTATAAATTGATAATTGAATTAGATAATAACTTGTATACTTCTTTCAATTCAGGAAATTCCTCTAATCGATTTAAATGGGACTCTATGACTTCTACATCGTTCCTTCTTGCCGGACCTGTCTGAGCCTGCTTTGGGCCAATAGATTTGATTTTTTTAACTGTTTCTTCCATTAATGGAATGAAATATTCAATTTTCAGATCATCTGAATTTACAACTTGCTCTGCCAGGTATACCAGATGATTGACCAGGTTATTGACGATTACAGCTGGCAAGTGCAAATTCTTCCTTTGTTGATCTCCCATAATATGGATAGAATTTGAAACCAAGCCTGCTAAATCGCACAATTCTTTTATAACAGTATCACTTGAGCCATGAATAAAGAAAGGAACTCGCTTCATAGAAATCTTCCGGCCATATGTAAAAGATTGAAGCGGATATATCACACCATATTTATTTGCTTGACCGGATGGATTTAAGACTTCAGATGATACATTACCAGAAGTATGGGCAATGATGATGTCATGATCTTCACCATTAAAGCTCTCATTCCACTTATATCCTACTTCAGCTATAGCAGAATCACTAACTGCAAAAATCACGTAATCTGACGAGTGTAATTCATCTAATGATTGTGCCTTTATACAATCTAGTTTTGATGCAAGCCTGCTCGCATGTTCACTATTTCTTGACCACACTTTGTCAATCGTAATATGCCCCCTCAACTCCATTCCGAGTCCATAAGCAACATTACCTGAACCAATAAAAGAAACTGATTTAAGGTGATTAGGCAATTTTCGACTTTTTATATATTCTGATGCCCGCTGAATATAAAAAGCCCAGCATCATTAATATGGAACCCAGCCAGAAAAAGTTGATTCCCGGAAATACTCTTGCTCTAAGGTAAATCCAATCATTCCGAGGGGCATTTTCAGCAACTTCAACAGGAACAATAAGATCATCATCAATTTCATCTTTGGCAATAAGGAAGGTGAATTCTTCATTTTCCGGATTGATACCTACAAATCTTATATGCAATCCAGTCTGGGGTATAAATTCATTAAAATGCATCGGTTGATCATTTCGTATAAGGAATATAGGTTCAACCAAATGCTGGCCATCTACACTTATCTTAGCTGCGATGGCAATATCACCTTCTTCCTTTTCATAAGCTCGATTAACTGGTTCTCGATTGAATCCCGTCAACACAATTTCATGGCCTTGATACTTTATATATTCCCCTGCCTTTATGGTGAAAGATTCGTATGACAACTCATTCTGCGGGCTCAATAGATCATTCATCAGCGTGTCATTGATCTTAACTTTAAGAGAAAGTGGATTGATTAATTCGCCAATGGTAATGACAAGGGCATTATCCAGGGAGAGCACAGGCTGTATCTTAAAAGTGGTATCTACTCCGTTGCGCCAGAATTCAAGATTGGCTCCAATTGCAAAATCACTATTGTCAGGATTGAAATTTTTATTTTCCGGTACGTATGTAATGGAATTAAGCCTTCCGGTAAAGTTAGCTGTACCGAAGGTGTCACCCACCATCACAGGATACTTGATATAATTTAACGTGTCTTCTATTTCCTGGGCCATTTCAATATCCCTCTTGTAGGGAGGAATCCCTACGATATCTGTAAAAATATCCTTCTCAACATAATGCTTGGTACTTGGGATCTGGGCATTTACCTTAGTCCTATCGTTAGAAAGAAGGGTCGATGGATTAAGTGTAAACTCATCAACGACTTTGTTCTCTTCATTCACCTTGGTAAAAGAGAGATTATAATAACGCTCTCGTTCTATCAATGTATCAGATTGATATTCTACCCAGTATCCGTTGAGGAATAAGGGAAAATCCTGATACATCAATACTATTTCGCCGAGGTTTTCATCCGGTACCAATCCTTTCTGACCGAAAGGATCCTTAGAAAGATAAGACATATTCAGTCCACTTGCTAATACTCCAATAATCATTAATGCAAAGCCCGAATGAGACATTGCAGCAGCAGCAGACCTGGCCTCCACAAATAAGGTCCTGACCAGATAGATTATGTTGGAATATATCGTAAAGAGACACAAAAAGCCAAGCACTTTATACTGCCACATATTTAACTCAATCCATGAAGCTAAAGCAAAATAAGTAACAACTGAGAGGCCAATTGAAATTCCGACATTGGTCATCAGTTTTTTCTGTGCTATCCCTTTGAGTGAGCTGGAACGGTACCTCAGGAAAATTGTTACTCCTGAAAGGATAGCGACGAAAACAGCAATCCAGATCTGATATTTGTTGTAATGATCGACAGGATCCTTTATTACCAGACCTTCATATCCGGGATTAAACAGCTCTACAAGCTTATTAAATACTGGCAATGATGTCGCTCCAATAATTAGGACAGCGGAGAATAGCAAAACAAGTGATCCAATAAACATCCAGAATTCTCGAGAGTAAATAGATTCTTCTCTTTTAGGTTCAGGAATTGATTTATATTTTTTAATAAAGAGCCCCAATCCCATCGCTGCAAAGGCAAGTATGAGGATGAGCAACTGTGCTTCTAATCCCATTTCTGTAAATGAATGTACAGAGGTATCTCCTAATACCCCACTTCTGGTAAGGAAGGTAGAATAAAGAACAAGGATGAAACTAATGAGATATAAAAAGTAGGTTGATCTGATGGAATATCCAGCATTCTTGGCAATAAGGTGGGTATGTACTCCAGCTACGAGTGTCAGCCAGGGAACAAAAGATGCATTCTCCACTGGATCCCATGCCCAGAAACCACCAAATGTAAGTGCTTCATAAGCCCAGGCACTTCCCATTAATATTCCCACTCCGAATATGAAAGTGGAAAACAACGCCCATGGAAATGCTGGCTTTAACCATTCTTTATGTCGACCTGTGAGCAGTCCTCCAATTGCAAATCCGAACGGGATGATCACTGATGCAAATCCAAGAAAAAGAACCGGAGGATGAATGGTATTCCAATAATTTTGCAAAAGCGGATTAAGGCCGTTTCCTTCAATTAATGACAGATAATCAGCATTGGCAAATATCGGAGCATCAATAGACTGCCTCAACAACACCAATGGATTGATACCAATCCGGGTGGCCCACTCTCCCACTTCAACATGAATACCCAATAACATGGTATTGATTAGTAGCTGAGCGAGAGCTATCGTAAATATTATCGGTGACTCCCATTTCTTCGCTTTTGCCATCACGACAAATCCCAGGATGATGTGCCAGAACATCCATAACATAAAGCTTCCTTCCTGGCCTTCCCAGAAAGCAGAGAATATATATTGAGAAGGTAGTTCAGTATTAACATGCTGAAATACATAGTAATATTCAAACATTTTATTGCCCATGGCATAAAAGATCATCCCTATGATGACCATCATTGAAACACCGTGGATTGTAAAGGAACCTCTACCTATTGATTTCCATCTGCTTGAGTCCTCGTTATTCCTTAAATGCAAAGTGTCTTTCAGATAAGCATAAGCTGCCAGAGCACTCATGGCAAACGAAAGAATTAAAAGAAAATGACCCAGGTAATGTATCCAAAGGCTTTCGCCTATATACTGCACTTCACTCATTAAGTCTCAGATTTTAAAAAGATCTCTTCATTTTTGTACTTGGATGGGCATTTCATTAAGATCTCATCAGCCACAAATTGTCCTTCCTGAATTTCTCCCGTAAGAACAATCTGTTCCGACATTTCAAAATCCTGCGGTTTAGGTTGCAGTAAAACGACCTCCCGAATCTTTCCATCTTCATCTTTCATATGAAAAGTGGTTTTATTAGGATCAACCTCGGGGGCAAAGACTACATCCTTACTCAGATCCAATTGGCCTACGATTTTTACTCTTTGTCCTGTCGTTTCCGCAATTTCAAAATTAGCATAAGTACTGACATCCTTAGACGCTGTAATGAATATAACTATTGAAGCGGCAATGATCAGTATAGCGATTATATGGATCTTCTTCATATCATGTTATTTAAGAGATCAATTGATTTTCCAGCTCCTGAAAATCGTCACAAAAGTAACGATAATTAAACGGATGAAAGAGGAAAAAGATTATTCTTTAGACTAATTCTAAACAATAATATGCGAATACTGTACTTCAATACACTCATTGTAGTTCAGTTGAATTATTTCTTAAAAAAAATATTAGAGTGAGAATGAAATATCTCGGTTCCACTTTTCTTATTTCCTGAAGATAATTCATTGAATTACAGAAGTTTTATACCGCATATAATTATCGAGTATAAAAAGTTAAAGAATTCAGCTTCAGTAAGTATCATATTTAAGCCACGATAATGTGTTACATTTGTGGCTCACATTCTATCCATGCTTCACAATACTAAAATCATAGAGCTACAGAATGTATCCATATCCAATGGCGACATTACTGTATTCGAAGGTCTCAATTTTGAGCTTGTTGAGGCGGAGTTCTGTTATGTTGTAGGGAAGTCCGGGAGTGGCAAGTCTTCTCTTCTGAAATCCCTCTATGGAGAGCTTCCAATTACTGGAGGAAAAGCTCAAACCCTGGGTACAGATTTAAGATCGTTATCTATTAAGGATATTCCTTTTCTGAGAAGAAAAATAGGAATGGTATTCCAGGATTTTCAGTTGTTTCACAGATGGTCAGTTAAAGAAAACCTCAACTTTGTATTAAAGGCAACAGATTGGAAATCAGAAACAGAGAGACACCAACGAATCAATGAAGTTCTTGAAGCAGTTGATCTTACTCATAAAATCAATCAACAGGTTTTCACGCTATCAGGTGGTGAGCAGCAACGACTTGCCATTGCCAGAGCGATACTGAACAAACCGCAATTACTGATTGCTGATGAACCCACTGGAAATCTTGATCCGGAATCAAGTGACAATATCTTATACCTGATTGCTGATCTTGCTTCAAGGAATAAAATGGCAGTATTATTTGCAACACATGATCAGCGGATATTACAGAAATTTCCGGCGAGGGTTTTCAGGTGTGAGCAAGGACAACTGATTGAGATCGATTAATAGTTTTGAATCTGTTCAATTGCAGCCTCCGCACTATTTACAGGAAACTTACACACCTTATTTTTACACACATAGATCATATCCTCATCCTGGAGTTTATTTTCCAGTAATGGAAGGTGTTCTGAAGTTCCTCCCATATAATATGCATGAGGAATAAAGGATTGATCCATATCTAATTTCAATTGAGCTGCACCTTGACCCATAATCGCTACTTCAAAAGGTGACTCCTTTACCATTAACATCAATCGACACCAATTAGAATAAAAGCCAGGTTGGCGAGCGGATAAGATAACAGGCAACAGGTTATTCAACATTTTTTCAGACCTATTGACCCAGGTCTTATTTCCAAAATAGGAACCTAATTTCATTAAGTTATGTGCCATTACAGAATTTGAACCTGGAATTACATTATCTGTATAGTCCGTTTTTCTTGCAACCAGAGGTGGATCTATGTCACTTGTATAGTAAAACATATCATTGTCATCATTTGAGAAATGATCAACTGCATAGAACATTAATTTTTTGGCAGTATCTAGCCATTTCACCTCAAAGGTCTGTTCATATAACTGAACAAAAGCCTGTATTACATGGGCATAATCATCAAGAAATCCGTTGATGCTAACTACCTCGTCTTTATAATTCCTTGAGATCCTATGATCTCCATCAATCATTTTATTAGAAATAAAATCAGCTATTGCAACCGCAGCATCCAGGTATTTCTGATCCAGTGTGGCTTTATAAACGGATATCAATCCACTCATTGTAAGCCCATTCCAGCTTGTCAGTACCTTATCATCTAAGCCAGGCTTCTCTCTTAAAGCCCTGACATTAAACAATTTATCTTTTGATATTCTCAGTTTTTCCTTCAATTCATCCACTTTCATATTCTTATCAGCAGCGAATGTTGAGACTTCATCTGTGTGAAATAGAATATTGTTTCCTTCCCAGTTCCCTTCATCTGTACAAGAGAAAAATTCTTTAAACAGTTGAGCATCAGGTCCAAGAATTTCATCTAATTCTGAAGTGGTCCATACATAAAACGTTCCCTCTTCTCCTTCACTGTCTGCATCATAAGATGAGTAAAACCCTCCTGAAGGATCTTTCATTTCCCTGATCATAAAATCAGCAGTTTCTTTGACAACGTCTAGGTATCTTTCTTTTGCCGTAAGGCGGTAAGCATCACTATATAAGCTCAACAGCTGTCCATTGTCATACAGCATTTTTTCAAAATGAGGTACTTTCCAGTAAGGGTCTACTGAATATCGGGCAAATCCACCACCCAGGTGATCATAAATACCACCAGCTGCCATTTTATCAAGTGTTACTTCAACGGCATCCAGCACCTGTTGATTTTCTGTCAGTGCATATGCATGAAGTAAATATTCATAATTGTTGGGCATCGGAAATTTGGGTGCTCCCTGGGTGCCTCCATCAACGAGATCGATATTTTCAAGGAATGCTTGAGTAACATCACTGACCATTCCTTCTGTAATCTGTTCTTCTTTAGTGTTGACTTCGACACCACCATATGCTGCAATTCCTTTGGTTATCCCTTCAGCAGATCGCTCAAGTCTCGCCAGGTCATTTGTGAATAAATCATTGAATTGTTCTAGAATTTTAACCCACCGATCTTTAGGAAAATAAGTCCCTGCCCATACTGGTCTACCATCCGGTAAGGCAAATGCGTTCAATGGCCAACCACATGACCCTCCAGAGGCTAGATGACAGGCAGTCATATATACATCATCAATGTCGGGTCTTTCTTCTTTATCCACTTTAATATTGATAAAGTATTCATTCATAATTGCCGCAACTGAATCATCTTCAAATGATTCGTGCTCCATCACATGGCACCAGTGGCATGCAGCATACCCGATGCTGATGATCAACATCTTATTCTCTTTTTTGGCTTTTTCCAGAGCTTCCTCTCCCCAGGGATACCACTCTACTGGATTGTAAGCATGCTGTAGTAAATAGGGACTCGATTGATCCACTAAATGATTTCCTTGCTTTTTATTTTCAGTCATATCACACGATATTAATTGAATGATGATCGTTAAACAGACAAAGGACTCAAAAATATGCTTCATAAAAAGTGATCTGGGTAACAAAGGTGATCTTAATGTTTATTTCACGCCACGAATATAATTAAATAGAAAAGTCTGTTTTATCTAAAGGGCTCTAGTAATAAATATTATGTCTTTAAGTCACTAACAAATATGATTTTTTCATATATATTTATCGAAAAATAATCAGAACCCATGAAATGGAGAACTTTTAACGGTAATCGAATTGATATCCCCATTAAATCGAAAGTTGAAGAAACCATTATCAGAGAAACAAACCTTGGATACAAACTAAAAGTCTGTATTGGGTCGGATAGCCTGGTCAGAGGTGAGGATATTGAATTTGCTACTGTGATCGTTTTCCTTCGTGAGCACAGGGGTGGTTTCATGTACATCTCCAATGACCGTATAACTCAAACCATGTCAGTCAAAGAAAGGATGATAGCGGAAGTTGCTAAATCTGTTGAAATTGCATATCACCTTTGTGATCTACTGGACAAATATGATGTCGATCTCGAGGTACATGCCGACATCAACACCAACCCTGGATTTAAATCCAATGTTGCCCTAAGAGAGGCAATGGGATATATTCTTGGGATGGGATTCGTGTTTAAAGCTAAACCAGATGCTTTTGCTTCTTCTTATTGTGCCGATAAAATGATATAAAACTTATATTCGCGGTCTCGATATTAAACCATAAATAATGAACTTTATGGTTCAATTATCTTTTTAAAAATCAGAATAGAAAATACTTTGTTCAAGATTGAATCATATATGATTCGCTAGCTTTATTTTATTAATCAAATAAGTATATGAAAAAATTATTGTTCTTTATTCTCTGTCTATTTACTGGGATGGTCAGTAATGCACAGATGAATAATATCGAATTCGTTGAGTATGATCTCGACAATGGCCTACACGTTATACTTCATCAGGACAACTCCACTCCTATTGTTACGGTGTCTGTTATGTATCATGTAGGAAGCAAAAATGAGAATCCTAACAGAACGGGTTTTGCACACTTTTTTGAGCATCTATTATTCGAAGGTTCAGAAAACATAGGAAGAGGTGAATATAGCAGATATGTTGAAGAAGCAGGAGGCACCCTCAATGCCAACACTTCTTATGATAGAACTTATTACTATGAAACGTTACCTTCTAACCAGCTTGAGCTGGGAATGTGGTTAGAATCTGAACGGATGCTACATGCTAAAGTTGATCAAAAGGGCATTGATACTCAAAGAGAAGTAGTTAAGGAAGAAAAGCGCCAGACCATGGACAACCGTCCTTATGGAAAGCTGTTGATGGAAACGATGAAACGGGCATTTAAGGTGCACCCTTACCAATGGTCCATCATTGGTTCAATGGACCACCTCAATGCTGCTCAGGAAGCAGATTATGTCAATTTCTACAAAAAATACTATGTTCCTAACAATGCAGTTTTATCCATTGCAGGCGATATTGACATAGAACAAACAAAAATTTACGTTGATAAATATTTTGGTTCTATACCGCCAGGAAAAGGAATCATTGAAAGGCCTAATATTGTAGAGCCGCCATTAACCAGTGAAACAATAGATACAGTTTATGATAACATTCAACTTCCGGCAGTAGTACTTGGATATAGAATTCCAGCACAAGGAACTCCTGACTATTATGCAGTCACCTTGCTAGGTCAATTATTGGCACAAGGTCAGAGTTCACGCCTTCATAAGTCGATGGTCGACGAACAGCAAAAAGCACTAGCCGTAGGTAGTTTCCCACTTCCATTAGAAGATCCGGGATTGAATCTTGCTTTCGGAATAACTAATATGGGGGTTGATCCTTCTCAATTAATAGAGGGAATGACCCTAGAAATAGAACGAACTCAGAATGAACTCATTAGTGATGAGGAATTTCAGAAATTGAAAAATCAGGTTGAGAATACGTTCGTTTCTTCTAATTCAAGAGTTGCCGGTATTGCTGAATCACTCGCCAACTATCACATGTATTATGGAGATGCCAACCTTATCAATACAGAGCTTGAAAGATATTTAAGTGTAACAAAGGAAGACATTCAGAGGGTTGCCAATAAATACTTCACGCGAGATAATCGAGTTGTGCTTTATTACTTACCACAACCAGCAACACCTTAATTTATTAAATCAAGAAATAGAAATAAAATGAATTATAAACTATTATTGACCATATTGCTGGTTTCAGTTCTTTCTGTTCAGTGCTCTAAGAAAACAGTGCCTATGGCAGAAGAAATTACAGTGGATCAGTCGTGGAGAAGTCAGATTCCTCAACCCGGAGAGGCAAGAAGTGTCGAATTAGGGGATTATCAATCCATTGATCTTGCCAATGGGCTGAAAGTAATCGTAGTTGAAAATCACAAATTGCCAAGGGTGTCTTACCAGATAGCTTTAAAAAATGACCCGATCATTGAGGGTGATAAAGCAGGTTATGTCTCTATGGCCGGAAGCTTAATGAGTACTGGAACAGAATCAAAGTCGAAAGCTGAAATAGACAAAGCCATTGATTTCATCGGTGCCAATCTTAACACCTCAGGTTCAGGAATTTTTGCCAGTTCACTGACTAAGCACCAGGATAAATTATTGAGTTTGATGACTGATGTACTTTACAATCCCTCATTTCCGGAGGAAGAGTTTCAAAAGCTTAAGACTCAGACATTATCAGGGTTAACTGCAGCAAAAGCTGATCCAAATACTATTGCATCCAACGTTGCTTCAGTTGTTAACTATGGGATGGATCACCCATATGGGGAGATTCAGACCGAAACCACAACCAATGCAATTACTATAGATGACTGCAAGAAGTATTACAAAAGATATTTCGTTCCTAATAATGCTTACCTGGTAATAGTAGGTGATATTTCTCTGAATGATGCTAAAGCAAAAGCGAATCAATATTTTGGTTCCTGGAAAAAAGGTGCAACACCGAGCCCAACATATAATAACCCAGTGCCTCCTGAGGGCAATAGCGTAAGATTTGCTAATAAAGATGGTGCAGTTCAGGCTGTAATCAGAGTGACACACCCAGTAGAATTGAAACCTGGCTCTGAGGATGTTGTTAAGGTCAGTGTAATGAATTCTATCCTTGGAGGTGGAGTATTCTTAGGACGTTTAATGCAGAATTTAAGAGAAGACAAAGGCTATACTTACGGTGCCAGATCGAGTTTAAGCTCTGATCCATTGGTAGCGACCTTCAATGCTTCTGCAAGTGTGCGAAATGAAGTGGCAGACTCTTCTATCACTGAATTTCTTTATGAAATTGAAAGAATGACAACAGAGCCAGTCTCTTCTAAAGATCTCCAACTTGCCAAGAATTCAATGGCAGGTAGTTTTGCTCGTGCACTTGAGTCTCCACAGACTTTAGCAAGATTTGCAATCAACACCTTCAGATATGATCTACCTAAAGATTATTACGCGACCTATCTTTCAAGATTGGATGCCGTAACAGAAGCTGATGTGCAAATGGTCGCTAAGAAATACCTTAGACCAGAAGCAACTAATATCGTTGTTGTAGGAAGTAAGGATGATGCAGCAGAAAGGTTGATTCAATTTGATGCAGATGGTGAAATTGATTTCTATGGTCCATTTGGCAACAAGCTGGAAATGAAAGAAAACCCAATTCCTGAGGGCATTACCGCTGAGACCGTAATCAATGACTATTTAGAAGCTATTGGAGGAGAGCAACAACTCAGATCAGTGAAGACCGTAAAGAATGAAATGAAGATGTCCATAATGGGCCAAGAGGCTCAAGTGACTCTTGTACAGAAAGCACCGACGATGCTTTCGCTTTCCATTTCTATGTCCGGAATGACGCTTCAGGAGCAAAAATTCAATGGTGAGAAAGCGCTGAACGCCGCAATGGGCAACAAGCAAGTATTTACAGAAGGGGCGGAATTTGAAGCCTTGAAAGCCCAAGCTGAAATTTTCCCACAATTAAATTATGGAAATAATGATTTGGAACTCTTAGGAATAGAAGACATTGAAGGAGTCACAGCATATAAGATCAATGTCACTCCTCCATCCGGAACAAGCCAGGTTGATTTTTATGATATAACCACTAATCTGTTGATTAGAACAGTATCAACACAGGCAGGTCCGGGAGGACAGGAAATTACTGTGATATCTGATATCAGTGATTATAAGGAAGTAGGAGGCGTTATGATTCCACATAAAATCACCATAAGTGGAGCTGCTCCTCAACCTATGACCATGGAGTCAGTTAATTTGAGTGTCAATGGGCCGGTTGACGATTCCATATTCATTATCGAATAAAACTTAAAAAAGAAATTTCACCAAGGGTACTTCAATAAATGGAGTACCCTATTTTTTTACATCATCTACAGACTCAGAAAGTTTAGAACTTATAAATGCACTCAATACTTCTAGGCCAACGTCGAAAGTTTCATTGTTATTAATGATGATATCAGCATCTTGTTTATGAGGTTCTATGTATTGGAAGTAAGATGGGACCACATGATGTTCATATCGGTATAAAACATCTTCCAGGGGGTAGTTTCTCTCTATTCTATCTCTCTTTATTCTCCTGATGATCTTTTTATCGTCAGTAGCATCTATCATAATTTTAAGATCATATACTTTCTTCAGAGATTCATTACAGAATACAAACAGTCCTTCAGCAATGATGATTGGAGCAGGATCCAGTTTTATTATTTCAGGATCTATAGATTCATTATTAAAAGTGTATTCAAGACGTTCCACACTTTCACCATTGGCCAGGCGATTAAGATCAGTAAGGTATTCATCTAAATTTAAAGAAGTAGGAAGGTCGAAGTTCTTGATTCCCTTAGGATCAATTTCCTGTTCATTCCTCGACTTGTAATAATTATCCTGAGAGATGACACAGATCTCATTCTCTTTAAATCGTGATTTTAATTTTTTTATAAAGGTGGTTTTACCTGACCCACTTCCACCTGCTATACCGATTACATAGCTTTCCTTCATTCAATTATGATTTATTGACCAGCTTTTTTCTATTTTGAGTGCGTTTAAAACATCAATCTTTCACAAATATAGAAAATGGAATTTCTCATTGATCTGTCCAGGGGAATATTAGGCATTGCGGTGATGCTATTTTTTTGTTACCTCTTGAGTTCTAATCGCAAGGCAATCAACTGGAAGCTGGTCGGAATGGGGCTTACCTTGCAGATCTTACTGGCAATTTTAGTCCTTAAAGTTCCATTCATTAATACGGGCTTTGACTGGATAGCTAAGATGTTTGAAAAAACATTGCGATTTTCTGAGGCGGGTGCAACTTTTATATTTGGGGATCTTGTATTGAAGGTGGATACCTTTGGATATATATTTGCTTTCCAGGTATTACCTACCATAATTTTCTTTTCAGCTCTGTCAGCAATTCTTTACTACATGGGTATTCTTCAGAAGGTGGTATACTGGATGGCCTGGGTGATGAAGAAGACCATGCACCTTTCAGGGCCTGAATCTCTTGCCGCTGCTGCAAATGTATTTATAGGACAGACAGAGGCGCCGCTTATCGTAAAACCATACCTCGAAAAAATGACCAGGTCAGAAATCAATTGTCTGATGACTGGTGGAATGGCAACCATTGCAGGAGGTGTATTTGCAGCTTATGTGGGTTACCTGGGGGGAACGGATGATGTCTTGAGGCTATATTTTGCCAAGCATCTTCTTACTGCATCATTAATATCTGCTCCCGCTGCCATTGTTGCTGCAAAAATTTTGTTGCCAGAAACACAAGAAAAAGACATTGACGAGCAGATGAAAATGTCAGGACACAAAGCTAATAACCTGCTGGATGCCATCTCTTCAGGATCCTGGGATGGATTGAAACTCGCAGTGAATGTAGGTGTAATGTTATTGGTATTTACGGCCCTCATTGAATTTGCCAATGCTTTGATGATAAAATTCGTAGGAGGCCCTACTGGGTTAAATGAATATGTTGTAAACGTTACAGATGGAAGATTTGCAGGATTTAATTTCACATACATATTAGGTGTTATATTCGCTCCGGTTGCATGGCTTCTTGGCACACCAAGTGAAGACATTTTATTATTAGGTCAATTGCTAGGACAGAAGACCGTAATCAATGAATTCATAGCCTATGGAGAATTGGAAAAATTCAGAGCTGCTGGTATAGACATGAATCCAAAATCAATATTAATTGCCACTTATGCCCTATGTGGGTTTGCAAATTTTGCTTCGATCGGAATTCAGATAGGAGGAATAGGAGCGATCGCCCCAGGTCAAAGGAAGACTCTGACAGAACTCGGAATCAAAGCTCTGATCGGAGGAACGATTGCATCTTTTTTTACAGCTGCGATTGCAGGTGTTCTGGGCTAGTATCCTAATTATTTGGAAATATCAATGAATTATAGGCTTCTGTATCTTCATCTTCCTTTTTCTTGATATCAATAGGATTGGGACCGAAATAGTAACTGAGATAAACGCCGGTTACCAGATACCAATCATTGGAAGAAGGATCACCTCTTGGGTCTCCTGGCTCTGCAATATTAGTAGAACCGGGCAATTCTGACATTCTATTTGAAAGTGCAAGCGCGATTTCTCCCCTACTTTCGGACAGCAATTCATAATCAGGATAATTGCTAGAGACATCATCCAGGTAATCTGTGAATGTATACCTGCTTGAAACTTCTATTCCCATATTGAGATTATCATTGATCCTAAACTCTATATTCAATCCATAAGGGATATTCCATTGCGTGAGTTCGTATAGGTTTTCATCACCTCCCTCAAGACCCTGTCCTTCTGTTCCCAGGGGTTGAAGGAAGTATGTGTTACCATTCAAGTCTGTTCTGGGATTGAAATTATACAGGTTTATACCTGCACTTAAGATGAAATGTATTCCATACTTGCTTTTTCCATTCCAAAGCAGATTATTGATGTTGATCTCATTGATTAAACCAATCTCATTAATCGGACTTTCAAACCTTAAATTTCTAGACCGCTTAGAAGGATTGGTCGACAAGGCATCATTTCCTGAAATCTTAGCTGCCAGATAACGGAGATTTAATGAATAGAAATCATTAATCTGGAGTCCTACAGAGGCTCCAAGTGAAAAGTGAGCTTCAGAAGATGCATTTATAAAAGAGTATGGAGCAAGATCACCATAATATCTTGTGGTTCCTGCAAAGGTCTTAAATTTCAAGTCCTGGGACCAGGATTCAAAACACAGCAATACGCTGCATAAGATCAGTAGTAGTTTTATAATTCTCATAGATAATAGAAAGACACACTGGTTTCTCAATTACCACTATGCCCATTCTTCTCATTTTCGCTATAATGTTTGAAGATAGTGCAAAATATCTGACATGTATGTCTATAATTACAAATAATTCAATCAAAGGTCGAGCAACCCGTCTGTTATTTCTAATTGAATTTTCTTTGCTTCTTTATCAAATCCAAGCAATAAATCTTCATGAAACGGAACCATTATTTCTTGTTCTTTGTGCATAACGAGAAGTAATTCTTGCATTGGCATTTCAATGATTTCCTTGATCTTGCCAATTTCTTCATGATTCTGATCAATTAAGGTAAAACCTTCAATACCCAATGAATTTATAGGATTCTGAACCCTATATGTTAAGTCCCTGGCTAGCATATAAATTATACTATCGCTTAATGATTTGGTCTCTTCAGGTCCATTAAATTCATCAAACTTTACTAGTCCTGCGTCGATATCAATTTCTTCAATAAAATAGGGTATACAATACCCTTCCTGTTCTATCAATAAATATTTTGATGACGAAACGTCTTCCTTGTAAGGATCATCAATGATGATGCGAATAAATCCATCCTTTCCAAAGGATTTAATGGTTTTTCCAATTTTTATAGTCGGTTCCACTATTGATAAGATATAAGTCTCTGTGTGAGGATGACTCCCTTTTCAGCTTTTTCTTCCCAGGGAACAGTTTCTGGAACCGCAGTACATTGGCACTCAAGAAGCATCAGACGTTTTTCCACCATTCCGATATCCCTGGCAAATCTTTCAAGTGAATATCTTCTATCAATAAAGGACTCCTCATCAACCTGTAATACATCTATGACATCATCAGTAGATATCATCTCATTATTATAGTTTCCATCAACAGCAGTAATCTGATAATCCCAGCCCTGATAAGGTCTCAGTGGTTCTCCGGCAATTACTATTTCTACATTCTGGTCAAATAATGCATTTCCATCCCAGGATTTATTCAATGAAGGTGGAAATATCAGTTTTATAAATGATAGGTTCTCTTCAGTGCGTATAGCTCTGGTATTTTCAACTCTCCCAGACCAGATATCACTCACTTCCCATGGGTCTTCTTCATTTTTCTTAAAAGACCTTTCAATCACAAATGCACCATCTCCTTCAACTTCAGTAATTCTTTCTCTAATGAATCCTGTAAGTGTATCAATAATACCTACATTTTCATCATAAACAATAGAGTCAGATGAATAGACCCATTCTCTACCCTCTGCAATCGGAAAATACTCTTTGCCACTCACTGTCCCATCTACTTCAATGGTTTCATCACCACAGGAAGCTAATACCAGGACAGTAAGAAAAACTGAAAAAATGTACTTCATATCTCTATTAACGGTTAGCGAAAGAATTGATTACCTAACGATGAATAATTCCACCGCCAATTATATCATCCCCTTCATAAAAAACTGCTGATTGTCCCGGAGCAATACCCCTTACATTGGCAAGAAATTCTACATCCACCAATGTGCCTTCATTTCTTAAAATACTTAAAGTGCCAGGATCATTATATCTCACCTGTGTTACGGCTTCTATTTCATCTGGAATGGACTTATATTTCATGGAATTTATCTGTGATACTTTCATACCATTCCTCATAAGGTCCTCAACGTCTCCTAGAATCACTACATTCTCCTCAGGAAGTATTTTAGTGACGTATGCAGGCTTACCTAAAGCAATCCCAAGGCCTTTCCTCTGACCTATTGTATAAAAGGGGTAACCTTTGTGGGTTCCAATTATTTCTCCACTTTCATTCTTAAAACTACCCTCACCTACCCGATCATCCATGTCGGGTACACGCCTTCTAAGGAATCCACGATAGTCATTATCCGGAACAAAACAGATCTCATAACTCTCTGCTTTTTTTGATAAGGCTTCATATCCCCAATCCATTGCCATCTGTCTGATCTCAGGTTTTGTATATCCCCCCAGTGGAAAATGACTCCTGTTAAGACACTCCTGGCTCAAACCCCATAGCACATAGGATTGGTCCTTTCTATCGTCTTTACCTTTTGAGATAAATTTCCTATCATTTTCTTCTTTAATTACTGCATAGTGTCCAGTTGCAATAAATTCACAGTCCATTGCATCAGCACGCTTTAACAATGCACTCCATTTTATATGTGTATTACATAAGACACAAGGATTGGGTGTTCTTCCGGCCATATATTCATCGACAAAATTATCAATTACATAATCACCAAACTCCTCCCTGATATCAATGATAAAATGGTGAAACCCCATATGGACAGCAACTTCACGTGCATCATTGATAGAATCAAGACTGCAACATCCAGTCTCCTTACTGGAGCCTCCTGAAGAAGCATAATCCCAGGTCTTCATGGTAATGCCTACTACTTCATAACCTTCATCATGCAGCATCATTGCAGAGACGGTACTATCGATTCCACCACTCATGGCAACCAATACCCTTCCTTTCTTACTCATATAGCAGTTATAATTAGCGTATGCAAAAATACAAGTTTATAAATCTATTACACAACTGCTGATCAGGAATAAAAGTTCTCTGAATGACTTATCACTCAGAAGATTTGTCCATCTTTTATATCTTACGTCCAAAGAAATCACGAATGAAAGTCAATTATTTATTATTAATATTTACACTTTTTTTATCCTCAATAGCAGTCGGCCAGGTTCCCGGTCGTGCTACACATTGGTCTGAAGACGGAAATGGGATCTACACTGCATCATCAGAAGGAATTACACTATCTAATCCCTTAACCAGAGAAGAAACCATAACTATCAATTCAGAATTATTGACCCCTACTGGAGAAAATAGCCCTCTTGAAGTAAAAGATTTCACCTTTTCAGATGACCGTTCAAAGATACTTATCTATACCAATTCAAAGCGTGTGTGGAGATATGAAACACGCGGTGATTACTGGTTGCTAGATTTGAATACACAAGTTCTCCAGAAACTCGGTAAAAGCATGCCTCCTTCATCTTTAATGTTTGCCAAGTTATCCACTGATGGATCACAAGTCGCCTACGTTCACAATCATAACATATATCTTGAAAATCCTTCTACTGGTGAACTAAAACAACTTACTACCTCCAATGGAACACCAAAGTTGATCAATGGTACATTCGACTGGGCATATGAAGAAGAATTCAGTTGCCTTGATGGGTTCAGGTGGAGTCCTGATGGTCGTTACATCGCCTTCTGGCAAGTAGATGCAAATGATATCAGGGATTTCTATATGATCAACAATACTGATAGCATCTACCCTTTCAATGTTCCAGTAGAATACCCTAAAGTGGGTGAAGATCCATCTTCATGTAGAATTGGGGTAATCAACGTAGCGGATCAATCCATTAAGTGGATGAATGTCCCAGGAGACACAAGACAAAACTACATCCCCAGAATGGAATGGGCAGCCAATTCCAGTGAAGTTATGATTCAGCAATTGAATCGAAAGCAAAATGAATCTAATTTATTTATAGCTGATGTAAAATCTGGGTCGGCTAAATTACTGTTTACAGAAAAAGATGATTCCTGGATTTCAGTGAGAAGTAAATGGCCCAATGGCAATGGATGGAGGTGGATAGATGATGGGGCAGCCTTTTTATGGATTACAGAAGCTGATGGTTGGCGACATGTATACAGAATCACAAGAGATGGGAATAAAACACTAGTTACAGAAGGAGCTTACGACATCATTAATCCACTACGAGTAGTAGTAGAAACCGGAGATGTCTACTTTACTGCATCACCTGACAATGCAACTGAAAAATACTTGTACCATGTTAACTACAAGGATGGTCAACAAGCTAAAAGATTGACTCCGGAAAACCAGGAGGGGACGCACAATTACACCATTTCACCCAATGGAAAGATAGCCGTTCACAGATTTTCTAATTATTTCAGCTGGCCTATGAGAGAATGGGTGAGCCTTCCAGGTCACGGATCCATTGATG
>JABDLO010000087.1 GCA_013002995.1 Saprospiraceae bacterium
GTATACTCGTGGAAGTAAAGAGTTGATTATTGCAGATAACTTCCAATAATCTACTCTTCCTCAAAGTAGATTTCCTTAAAAGTTTCGATTGACCGTCGTTCTCGTTTGGTAGGACGCCCTGTGCCTCTTTCTCTTATTTCTGAATTGGCCTTTCCGATGTACCAATCTTGATATTTATTTAATTCCTCGACGGGGGTCAAGTTATCGTAACAAGGTGCTGCAAGGGTAGCTGAAACGCGTTTTGAGATCAGAGCATTTACTTTAAAGGTAAGGTTAAAACCTCCTTTTTTCACATTTAGTACATCACCGACTGAAACGTGGTAGGAGGGTTTCAACTTCTTAGCATCTGTTGCCACTTTTCCGGATTTGCATGCCTCAGATGCTTTACTTCTGGTTTTAAAAATCCTTACACTCCACAACCATTTATCCAATCTTACTTTCTGCATGATCTAAGATGGGTTTTTTCATGTTTAAGCTTTCCAGTGTGTCACATACTTTCTTGGCGATAAAGTAATTGCGATACCATCTCTGATCTACTGGTGCAATAATCCAGGGAACTGTGGATCTATTAATGGCATCTTCATAAGCATTCATATAAGCATCCCAGTGTTTTCTTTCTTTCCAATCTCCCGGATTGTGCTTCCAATTTTTATCCGGGTTATCAATCCGCTCTTGCAATTTTTCTAATTGCCTCTCCTTGGATAAATGCATATAGAATTTAAGGATGGTTGTATTGTTATCATTGATTAGATTCTCTTCAAATGCATTGATCGCATTTATTCTTGCAGTGACCCGATCATCATCAATCCATTTATGAACCCTCTGTATCAAAACATCTTCATAATGAGATCTTACAAACACTTTGATTTCACCTTTCCCGGGTGTCTGTTTATGTACTCTCCACAGAAAATCATGAGCGAATTCCTCATCAGTAGGTTTTTTAAATCCATAAGCACTTAGCCCTACAGGTGTACAATACTTAAATGTCTCATGAGTCGAACCATCCTTTCCACTGGTATCCATACCTTGCAAAACAACGAGTAAGCTGTGCTTTTTCTCAGCTACCATAATTTCATGCAATTCAGCTATTCTCTTTGCAATCTCTTTGGTTTCTTCTTTAATATATTTTTTATTGAGTCCCTTAGGTGCTGTAGTTGGAAATTCTGATAGTTTGATCATATCTTGAAATCGGTATTCTATGATTAAATAAGTTTATTTCTTTTCACAAGATAGGACTGTAACACAGGTGTGAACCCCTTGTTGATGTCTGCTTCAATGAAATCAATGCGATATTGAAGGCATTTCATCTTAAGATCCTGGTAATATTCTTTTACCTTCTTGGTATACAGCTCCTTAACCTCATTGGATTGAAGTTTTATTTTCTCTCCAGATTCCATATCTACGAAAAGATAAGGCCTATTCTCAAATTCAAAATTCAGCTCATATTGATGATCTGTAACATGAAATAAGATCACTTCATGTTTGGCATATTTCAGGTGCTGTAGAGCTGAAAACAAAGACTCATTTTCATCTGTATTCTCAAACATGTCACTGAATATTACAACCAATGATCGTTTATGTATGGAATCTGCAATCTGATGTAGAGCTTCAGCTGAAGCAGTTGTTTTTCCGTGACTTGTATCCTTGATGAATTTATCAAGATAGGTAAGGCATAGTTGATAATGAGTTGTACTGGACTTTACACGAGTGTGTTCAGTAACTTTTTCATCATATAGGCTTAAGCCGAATGCATCTCTTTGTTTTCTGAGCAGGTTCATGAGGCTTGCAGCTGCGATAGATGAAAACTGCAATTTGTTGAGCTTCCCTTTATGAGTATTTTCTGGAAAATACATAGAGGAAGAAGTATCAACCACGATTTGGCATCTGAGGTTGGTCTCCTCTTCAAATTTTTTCACGAACATCTTATCAGATCGTGCAAATACTTTCCAATCGATGTCTTTGGTTGACTCACCAGGATTATAAAGTCGATGTTCAGCAAATTCTACAGAAAACCCATGAAAAGGACTTTTATGAAGACCAATAATGAACCCTTCTACAACTTGCTTGGCCATCAATTCCAGGTTATCAATTGTCCTTAAATCATATCGATCGAAATACTCCATATTTTCCTTTCTACAAATTTAATAATAAAAAGCCCTTATCCTGAACGTTCAAGATAAGGGCATCTTATACATCTTAACCTATTTTATGAAAGATAGGTACTAATTTTTCCTTCAAGTGTAGCCTTTGTAGCAGTTCCTACATGCTTATCTACAATTTCTCCGTCTTTGAAAATCAGGATTGTAGGAATACTTCTTACTCCATATTTCATAGATACTTCAGGATTGTCGTCTACATTCACTTTTCCTATCAATGCCTTCCCGTCAAATTCTTCAGCAAGCTCGTCAATGATGGGAGCGACCAATCTACAAGGTCCACACCACTCAGCCCAAAAGTCAACTACAGAAACCCCTTCCTTGAGGGCAGTGTCTGTAAAATTATTATCTGTGAATTCGAATGCCATAATGGTTATATTTAAATGATTTAATTTCTAAAAATGATAATTCAACCTACATAACAGGTCGTTATATCATAAAGTTGCAAATATATATCTATTCTGTCATGTGGAAGATAATTGACATATATTTATCAACTATTAGCTAATTTCTATATTCATTATTAGTGACTCTGTGGTTGTTATGACGTCTATCAAATCTCTTGTTTTTAAACTAAAGTGGCTCTCAGTTGCTATTTTAATATTTCTCATTGGTTTATTATTCCAATCCTTCCCAGGTCTCACAGATACTATTTACAGAAACGGCATTTTCCAATTGTTCCGAATCATATATGATTATACCCTGGGATGGATCCCTTTACCCATGGTTTATTTTCTTTTCCTCTTAGTTGTTTACATCATCTACCAGTTCTTAGGCAAGGCCTGGTCAATGCTAAAAAGTAAATACTTCGGCAAGCTGTCTATCCTGACAATGAATGGGTTGTCCATCATTTATATATTGTTCTATGTGTTGTGGGGTTTTAATTATTATACTCCTACTGTGAAGCAAAAGCTGGCATTCACATCACATAAAATGGACCGTGAGGATCTGTATGAAGAAGCAAGATATGTGGCCCGATCGGTTTCATCACTAAGAATGAAAGCAATAGGAGATAGCAGTATCAACATCAATGAAACAACCATTCCTGAAGATCTTGAGAATCAGTTGAGAAATGAACAAAAGATTATACTGAAATCATGGGGATATCTAACCAATGGACGGGTACGCATCAGAAGATTAGAACCTGATGGCGTTCTTTTAAGAATTTCTACAGCGGGCGTTTATATACCGTGGGTTCTGGAAGGCCATATTGATGATGGTTTACATCCCATCCAATGGCCATTTACAATGGCACATGAAATGGCCCACGGGTATGGAATTACAGATGAAGGAGAATGTAACTTTGTCGGTTTTGTAACCTGTATCAGCAGTGACAACCTGATCATCAGGTACTCTGCTGAACTCGCTTATTTCAGATATCTCATCAACAACCTACGACTTGTTGATAATGACAGATACAAAGAAGTGGTCAGATCACTCACACAAGGAGTAAAAAATGATATCAACGCGATAATCCTACAGATGAGAAAATACCCTGACATTCTTCCTGATTTCCGGGACCTGGTTTACGATTCTTATCTGAAATCACATGGAGTACATGAAGGTCTGGCTTCCTACAGCAGCATCATAAGACTCATCAATCAATGGAAAAAATCGGGACGTGATCGAGAATTAATTACACGTACCTTTCCCTGGTCAGTACATGAATAAGCTTGATTACTGATTTATTCAGTTTTTCTACTGCCATCGGGATCTGCCAGCTATCTCGGTTTCTTGCTTCAACTTTATTAGAAATACTTCGGATGCACATTGCTTTGATATCAATCATCCTGCAGGCGTAAAGAAACCCTGCACATTCCATACTTTCAATATGTGCGTCGTATTTTTCTTTAACCAGGGCAATACTTAATGGGGTACCATTGACTTTATTCACAGTAAGGTCAGAAACTTCCTTTAGATCGGAATGATAAGGTCGATCTTTATTCTCGATCCATCCATCAGTATATGGAAATACATTAGGATCGGAGAGCCCAAGTTCAAATACATCCAATAAACTGCCATCAGAGTTTTCAGAACCTAAATCTGCAAATCTAGACCGGACTACTTCAACAACTTCTCCAATAGGAACATCATCTATATCATAGGTGCCCGCAATCCCACAATGAATTGCCAATTGAATTCCGTTTATCCTGGGAAATCTAGCCAAGGCAAATGCTGTATTCATAGCCCCGACTCCGGTCACCAAAGGGTATATGGAATGACCATTGATGCGGTACTCAAGGTATGACTTATTTTCAGCAATTGATTCTATGTGATCCAGCGTTCCAGCCAATTCAAGCTTAGTCGGAGATGTTAATAATATATTCATTGTTTAATTTCTGTTGTCCCACCAGATTGATATTGAATACCTACCGCCGGGGATAATCCTAATCTCTGATCATATAAAAAACCTCCATCAATATTCAGCTTCTGTCCAAATGAATAGGCAAATCCAAATGAAAACTCTGACGGTTCCGGAATAAAACCGAGCCTGACGGCAAAGACATCATTCATTCTATATTCAATTCCAGTCTTGATAAATGGATCCTGATCTATTACTTTTTCAATTTCTATAAATACATCAGTGTTTTCAGAGACCAGAATTCGAGGTCCCATTCTTATCCTGGAGGGTAATCCATATTCTTCATCCAATTCCTGGCTTGCCGGTGCAAAAATATGTGCTCCAAGATACACCCTTTCAGAAAGCCTACTATACAATCCAATTTCGATACTAAAAAATGATCTACTACCAAATTCAAATTGAGTCAGGTTTAAAAT
>JABDLO010000090.1 GCA_013002995.1 Saprospiraceae bacterium
CGTACCCTTTTTTAGTTGTAAGTACGATATCAGGCGCATTCTCTGCTTGCATCAACTCCCATAGCCTAACCATAGAATAAGGGAAATCCAGGTCTGCCGTTAATAACAGTAACGAGTCTTTTTGGTAAGGCTTCCCGGGTTTTATAAGGTCATGAAATAATAAAGGATCTCCTGCAGTTGGATGATAAGAATAATAATCAATGGAATCCATGGTGATAAATGCTTTATCATTACTATGAAGTACAACAAGAGTATCCTGACTTAATTTAAAAGTTGTCAATTCTACACCTTCGATACTCGATATAAAAGCAGGTAAATTCACTACTCCATTTTTTAATGGATAATGAGTGAGCATCTCTCCTTCAATGGGCGACCGCCAGGCTTCTGATCCTTCGATTTCGGGATCTTTCATATAGATATAAGCAGAAAGGTTTCCATTGATTACAAAAAATCCATCATCATCAACAAATTCTGAAAGCGGATCCTCTAATTGATTTGTACCCAGATGTGTTGAAGGACCTCTTTCAATTGTCAGTTCCAATTCCTTTTCAATAATCGAAGGTACATCTACATTCACATCTACATCCAGAATCCCATGATCTGAAACAACTACCACCATTCTATCTTTTTGATTTAGGGCTTCAATAGCCTGGTCTAGTCTATAGAGTTCTCCGTCAAGATGTTGTAACAAGTCATAGTAAGTCTCATCCGTTCCATGGACATGATTGTGTGCATCCAATGATGGGTAAGTGATCCATTGAACTTTAGGATTAAGTTTCAATTGTTCTATGGCCAGGTCGGTGACAAGGGTTTCATGTTGAAAATGATCTTTAGAAATATCTTTACCGAAAAAAGGCACAGTCCTCAGAAATGGAAATAATGACGCCTTGGAATATTTGGCAGTTGTGTGGGCCCATCCTGTCTTCAAAGAATGATGTACTCCTCTATTCAGATAGGTATTTATAGATGCTGTGTAGTAATCTTCATTTAGCTCAAATAGATTTTTGAATTGAATTGACAAGTCATTATTCATCTGAACATTTGTGCGGCCGACATAATTTCTGAGATTGCCTTTATCCAACGATCGATCAAACCATCTCAATCCATAAATTCCACTATCCGGGGCTTTCATGCCTGTTAAAAAGGGATAGAAAGCATAACCCGTCATAGAAGGAAAGGCTCCTATTCCATTCCTGATATAGATGGATTCATCAATCAACTTCTTGAAATGCGGGAGCTGCCCTTCATTGATATATTGTTCAAATATCTTTTTTGAAAGGCCATCAATCAGGACAATGGTAACTGTTTTATCAGTGGTAGTAATATGCTGCCCTTCATATGATGCATCAGGATCCATATTGGTCAGTATGGTTACCAACGTTATAAATAGGATCACTAGAAAAAGGAGGGCTCCTAGAAATGTCTTTTTAATCCAGATTTTCATGCTTTCGCAAATGTAATGGAATTAACAACCTCTTCTTAATCCGCTGATCACAAAGGGCACAATTATTGTTATATTAAATATAATTGTAATATGTAAAACTCAATTAATGAACAGACTGAAACAACTATTTACTTTATTCCTATTATTAACTATTGTAGCTTCATGTTCTACTCCGAAGCGTTCAATCACACATAGATCTAATAAAAAAGCAAGTACAAGAAAACGGATTCCTAAAAAAGACATAGCCGATCTCAGGTTAAGAGATGAGGTACTTATCCATGCCATCCAACATGTGGGTCGGAATTATAAGTATGGGGGTAAAAGCCCTAGATCAGGATTTGATTGTTCAGGCCTGGTCAGTTTTTCATTCGGAAAGGCTGGATTAGACATGTCAGGTGCTTCTCATCACCAGGCAGAGATAGGAAAATGGAAGTCGCGATCTGATTTAGAACCCGGCGATCTAATTTTCTTTGGAAAAAACAAAAAAATAAGTCATGTGGCCATAGTCGTAAGCAATGAAAATGGCAGGTTGGAAATAATCCATAGTACATCTTCAAGGGGTGTCGTCGTTGATGAAATCAGCCAATCCAGATACTGGAATTCAAGGTACCTTTTTGGTAAAGACGTCATAGGAAATAATACCAATGTATATACCTCCAGATAATTCTTGATGCATTCTTTAATCAACCAATAATTGAAAAATATCAATCCCGATAATTAACAAACTTGACAATCATCAATCTCTACATAAACAATCTCTAAATCTTTGAACTTATCTTATGATTTCACCCTTATTTAGATGGATATTAAATACTTTTACACGCTCAGACGAAAATCAAGATAAAATCATGTTAAACTTAGTATTATTCGGCCCTCCAGGATCAGGAAAGGGCACCCAGGCAAAAAAACTTACAGAAAAATATGATCTCATCCATATATCAACAGGTGATCTGTTCAGATATGAGATGAGTAACAACACTCCTCTTGGAGAAAAAGCAAAAGCCTATATGGCTAAGGGTGAATTGGTGCCTGATGAAGTGACCATCGGAATGTTGGAAAACAAGGTAAATAAACACCTGGATGCGAATGGGTTTATTTTCGATGGATTTCCAAGAAACACGGTTCAGGCTGAAGCTCTCGATAAGTTTCTTACATCTAAAGGCACTCAAGTCAGCGGATTGGTATCACTTGATGTTGATGATGAAGAAATCATAAAAAGAATCCTGGAAAGAGGTAAAACCTCTGGTCGTTCAGATGACAACGATGAGAGCATCATCAGGAATAGAATCGAAGTATACAACCAGGAAACAGCTCCTGTATTTGAATTTTATAAAAAACAGGATAAGGCACAACTGGTACATGGAATTGGTTCTATTGATGAGATCTTTAACCGACTTTGTGAAGCTATAGATTCAAATCTTGTGGTTTAGGGCTCAAAACTCGCAAGAGGTCGGGAGACCTTTGCTTGAATAAGGGTTCAAATAAAAACTTAGTTAAGGGAAGGTGTCTTCACCTCTCCCGGCTTTGAAAACTCATTCAAAGGAAGGTCTCCTGACCTCTCCAGACTTCAGAAACTAATTCAAGGGAAGATGTCCTGACCTCTCTCGAATTTTGAAAAACCAAAGGTCTCATCTCTTTACCCCACTTTTAGAACCGTTAAGAATTGAAAGAAAGATTTATTAACAAAATAAGATTGAGCTGATGAATACTTATACTCCTCTGGCAACTCAGCCATTTTGTATTTTCCTCTGGTTGGATTTAGATGTATATAATTCAATTTTTGGTTATAAATTTGAGGGTGCAAAATTCTTGTAGAGCTTGTTTTGAGTTTCCATAATTTGTGCACTCTATCTTTCCTCTCACTTACAAAATTTGACAAGTACAAAGGTTCATTCTCTTGAAGATATTCTTTGATTTGCTTACCAGTATATTTTTTAAAACTAGTAGTCACAGTATTGAATCCACCGACATCAAGACATTCCCATAAAAGATGAATGTGATCTATCATAATCACAAAACCAAATACGTTAATCTTCTTTTTTAGAAATAAGAATCCTAAGCTATCACAAATTAATATTTTACACCCAGGAAAATCTTCAAAAATGGGTGTCCAACCTTCAATTGTGAAAGTGCTAAAATAAACTTCATGTTTGTTAAAATCCATTATATCTAAAATATGAAAAAACTACAAACCGCAAGAGGTAGGGAAACCTTTGCTTGACTATCGATTAAAATAAAAACCATTCAAAGGAAGGTCTCCTGACCTCTCCCGGCTTTGAAAACTCATTCAAAGGAAGGCCTCCTGACCTCTCCCAATTTTGGAAAACAAATTTAAGGGAAGGTCTCCTCACTTGTCCACCAAAATGCAATGAAGGAGGGCCTAAAACTCGCAAGAGGTCGGGAGACCTTTGCTTGAATAAGGGTTCAAATAAAAACTTAGTTAAGGGAAGGTGTCTTCACCTCTCCCGACTTTAGAAACCAATTCAAGGGAAGACGTCCTGACCTTTCCCGACTTTGAAAACTAAGAGAGTATTTCAACTGAATTCTTACGAGGAGTAATTAAGGAGTCTTCGACCAAATCTCATAGCTTTCCATTTTTTTCACATCTTTGCACCCATAATTTAAAAAGGTAAAAACAATATCATCCAGAATGGCTGAACAGAATTTTGTAGACTATGTGAAAATATGTTGTCGCTCCGGTAAAGGAGGAGCTGGTTCTGCTCACTTTTTTCGCGATAACCTGAATGCTAAAGGAGGACCTGATGGTGGAGATGGAGGACGAGGCGGACATGTCATCTTGAAAGGAAATGCTCAGATGTGGACCTTACTACCTGTCAAATACCGCAAGCACGTCATTGCCGGTCATGGCCAACCCGGAGGTGGTTCCAGATCATCAGGAGCCATGGGTGAAGACATCATTGTTGAAGTACCAATCGGTACTGTTGCAAAAGATGCTGAGACCGGAGAAATAGAATTTGAAATCACTGAAGATGGTGAAACCAGGATCCTGGTTCCTGGTGGAAAAGGAGGGCTGGGAAATGTACACTTTAAATCTTCAACCAATCAGTCTCCAAGATATGCTCAACCCGGTCTTCCTGGAAAAGAAGAATGGAAGATTTTAGAATTAAAGATCATTGCTGATGTAGGGTTGGTGGGATTTCCAAATGCAGGTAAATCCACTTTACTTTCCGTCCTTACTGCAGCAAAACCCAAGATTGCTGATTACGCATTCACTACGCTCACCCCAAATCTGGGGATTGTTTTTTACAGGGACAAGCGTTCATTTGTTATGGCAGATATTCCTGGTATTATCGAACGAGCACATGAAGGCAAAGGGTTAGGATTGAGATTCTTAAGACATATTGAAAGAAATGCTGTGCTCTTATTCCTTGTTCCTGCAGATGCAGATGAGATCAACAAAGAATATGAGATTCTACTCAATGAATTAAAACAATACAATCCTGAATTATTAGATAAACCAAGATTACTGGCCATCTCAAAGGCCGACATGCTGGATGATGAAATGAAAGAAATGATAGAGGAAACCATTACCCTCGATATACCTTATTTATTCATTTCCTCCGTTGCCCAGCAAGGGATACAACCATTGAAGGATAAACTCTGGCAGATGCTTAATCCTGGAAATTGATTTATTGTTTATCTTCTCACAGTTTCAAATAATATCGAACAACCATCCTGTACCCCTACCCCTGCAAAACTGAAAGTATCACCTTCAAGTATCCAGGATCCTATCCAGCAGTCATTGCTTCCTTCACAGATGGTCATATCTTCACCATCGACGGTATACGTAAAATTTCTTGTATCTGTCCTGGAAGCTCCCCCCGCCTTGGTTGTTATGATGGTTGTGATTTCACTGCTTGTAAAATCCACCTCTGCCTCGTAACAGACATCCATGCCATTGATCCTGGCACAATCTCTCATCATCAAATTAATGAAAACGTTGTCATTGATATTCATACAACTTGCTATATCTAAGTAAGCCAGGTCCCACTTTCCTGAAAGGTCTATCTCATCATCCCCACATGACAGGAAGGCAAGCATCAAAATGAAAACAAGATATTTCATGATACCAAATTTCAATTAATAAGTGAAACAATAAATAATTCATTTAAGTGCAGAGCAAAATTAATAAGTGATCTACATTCTGTCAAGATGAAAATCCATTATTGCACAATTTTTTCCATGAGTTCATTGAATGGTTGCGGCGGATGGAAATTCTGATCAGAATATGAATTAGCCAGGCACCTTAACATGTATGGGTTGTCATCCCTTAAGATTACTTCAATTGAAATGTTGCCATAGATCTGTTGAGCTTTTGGAGCTTGCCTCAACCTGGCACTCGGTTTTAGGTAATATTTGTAGATCTTTTCTACTCCATTGCCTTTACTCCGAGAACGCACATCTGCAAGATATAAGATGTATTTTTCTTCCTTAAGCAATTCAGAAATGTTGTGCTGCATAAATCTGTAATCCCAGAAATCGAGCTTGTAAGTAGGACGATGGAACAATATAAATCCCTTAGACATTGGAGAATCGTAAAACTCGAATGCACTATCCATCGGGTCATCAGAAGATCTGTAATTAAAGAATGCTTGTCTTAATCGCTGTTTCATTAAAGCATGCGTAGCTTCATCCTTCCATTCCAGATAATCTGATATGGGAAAATCACTGAAGTCAATGGCTTCATGAATGAAAGGAACTGCTGTCGTTTGACGCTCAGCTTTAGAAATTCTGGCCTTTAGGAAATTCCACAGTTTGCTCATAAGATGGTGGTATCAATTACCCATCCACCTTCTCCTTGACTCCGTCCATTACTTCTATTGTTTTATCCCAGAAATCCTGGAAGATGGGTTTTACAGATTCAAATACTCCCTGAGCCTTTTCAGGAAGCGGTTCTAACATTGAATAACTGATAGATTCCTGTTTTGTTGACTCTTTAAGAAGATCTAATCTGTCTCCCAACCATAAAACCATGCTTAAGATCAGTGCAAAAAACAACCCTTGGAATACTCCACCGGCAAATTTATTGACAAAGTTGATATTGGCACTTTCAAAAAGATTTTCAAGCTTTCTTCCGATAAATCTTACCAGGGCCATCACAAGGATGAAAGTGAGAATTATACCCAGTAGAAAACTAATGGAAGGTGAAGTATTGAAGACACTATCCACTACATTAATAATAATAGGAGATAACTTCAATGAGGCTACTATAGCCACCACAATGGATAATGTGTCAAACAAAGTTTTTATGATTCCTCTGCTGTACCCTACATAGACTCCGTAGGCAATAACGAGTGAAGCAATTATGTCTAAGATCATATTTTGTTGTTTTATAACGGCGGTATAAAACTCAACCACAATATGAAGGCAAATGTATTAAATAATGCAGCATTATAGACCAAATGCCAATTCTTATATATCAGCGTTATCACATTTTGAACAGATTATTCGTCTAATAAATGTTAAAGCTTTGATAATTCTTCATTGAGATTGAAAGAAAAAGAATAAAATCAAGTTTAATAATCGTATGTAGATTAGACATGGATCTACATATTTGTTAATTATTATATGTTTTTTGTTACATTTGGATACGTGAAGAGGCTTTGGACATACATTTTATCGGGATTTTTGACGCTAAGTGCTTTATCACTCAGTGCTCAAGATATGCCTTCAGTCTATCTGATTGGAGAGCATGAAGCTGAATATGAAACCATGATCAGCAATCACAAAGAGTTATTACTAGGTGTATGTAACAATTCCATGGATCTTGCCTATGAGAAATGGTCTGGCATGCTTTCGCAAATGGAACAGTACGCAGATTCAATAGACTACGACATCAAGGGAGTAAAAGTATGGATCAATATCTTCTGGGCTCAGGATGGTACCATCAGACACATCGTGTACTACCCAAAACCAAATTCTAAAAATATAGACTTCGATCGATTTACCATCTTCTTAAAAGACTTCATCGGTTTATACCAAATGGAAGTAGAAGCTCCTTCAGGATTCTCACATTATGGAAGTGCCTCCTTCCCTACCCATGTCGGCATGCTCGTAAAAGACAAGTGATTTTCTAGTAGCTATTACTTACAAATTAAAAGACCAAGTTCTAATAACAATGTTGTCCCCAAAACTCAGCGTCTTAAAGTCTCGACCTCCAAATGTCCTAAACTCTTCCTATCTTAATGTATTATGAAGCCCCTATTATACATCCTTTTGATTTCGACAATTCTTTCTTGTAGATCTGAGAAAGTTAAAGGAACGTTTCAATCTCAACATTTTAATCTTGTTGAACTTACCGATGGTGTCTATGCTTGCATCCATAAACCCGGAGGGAAAGCCATCTGCAACGTGGGAATCATCGACAATGGTAATGAGACCATCATCTTCGACAGTTTTTTATCTCCTGAAGCAGCTGAGGAGATACCAAAAATTGTTAGCCACTACAACCTTTCTCCTATACGCTATGTGATCAATAGCCATTATCATAATGATCACATCAGGGGAAATCAAATCTTTGATGAAGATGTAAAAATCATCAGCACCACAAGGACTGCCGAATTGATAGCCGAGAAAGAGCCCCTTGAAATTGCAGATGAAAAAGAGTATGGCCCTGAACGATACACCTATTACGATTCTTTGGATCAGGAATATTCCGGGAATAAAGATGCCGTTGAGTACCAGAAAATAATGATGTGGAAATCATACTATGAAATTCTTTCCACAAGCCATAAAGAAATAACAACCAGGATTCCAGAAATGCTAATCACCGAGGAGCATTTTCTAAATGGCCCCGATAGAAAAGTCCGACTCTTACCCAGAGGTAAAGGACATACAGATAGTGACCTTGTTCTGTTTCTTCCGGAAGATGGTATTCTATTTACAGGAGACCTGGTATTCAATCAATGCCATCCTTACCTCGCTCACGGATCACTTCATGAATGGAAAGAGTGGTTGAACTATCTCCTTGGTTTAAAGCCAGCGTCCGTTATTCCAGGACACGGCAACATAGGTGATACTGCCACCATCATGAATATGAAAACTTACATTGAAGCCATTGAAAATATTGCCCATCAGATAAACTTCAAAGAAGAAATCTCTACAGATCTCATTCCTGGAGCTTTCAAGGACTGGTGGTTTGATCGATTCTTTCCAGTCAATCTAGGTTTCGCCTTTGAAAACAAGACTCCTGACCTTGAAAAGCTTTGGCAAAATTTCCAATCAGTAATAGTAAATGAATCAGACGTCATGAAATTGGCATTGACTGATGAATGGTATCCTCTGATTTCCAATCCTAATTTTCGACCTGGAGTCAGGGAAACCCTCAAAGCAAATAATAGAGCTTCAGCCGCTACAATGACAAGATCGGATGAACCTGGTCAACAGATTTCTGTGGATTGTGTCATTTTAGATGAATCATCAAGTCAGCCATTAAGAAATGTTTCCGTGGAGCTTGTCCATACTGACATTCATGGTTTGTATTTCCCGGAATCTGGCATGTGGAATCCAAGGATATTTGCTTTTCTGAATACTGATCAATCAGGAACAGTTTCAGTGAATACAATCATGCCTGGAAGATATTATGGAGACGAAGAATCATTAATACCTGCTCACATACATTTCACATTGGAGAAGAAAGGGTACCGGATGTATGCTTCAGAATTCATGTTCGACGATGATCCTATCTATCAAGCTACAGGCAATCCGGAAAACTTACCCGTAGCCAGGAAGATTGAAGAGCATAGATATCTTGTTACGATACAAATGCAAAAACAATAAAAAGAGTATTTATCCAAGCATGTTTATATTAATAATAATGATTGGATAAATACTAAATTCCACTTATGAAAATTGAACATTTAGCCATATGGGTTCAAGATCTGGAATCCATGAGATCCTTCTACGAAAAATACTTTAAGTGTAATGCTGGAGAAAAGTATACCAACCATTCCAAAAACTTTTCTTCTTACTTTCTAACTTTTAATTCAGGATGTAGACTGGAATTAATGCATATGCCGGGGATACCAAAAACTAAAGATGATCCCATCTCACAATTTTCGGGATTGATTCATTTTGCAATTTCAACTGGTTCAAAAGAATTAGTCAATCAACTCACAGAAAGATTGAGAAGTGATGGGTTTAAAAT
>JABDLO010000111.1 GCA_013002995.1 Saprospiraceae bacterium
GTTAATTGCTGATGGGTTGTAGCAGAAGGCTGGATGATGAGTGTCTTGGCATCTCCGACATTGGCCAGGTGACTGATCAATTCAAGACTATTGATAAATTGTTCAGCATCCTCTTTTGTGCCTTTGATGTTAAAGGATAAGACCCCTCCGAATCCATGTGTCAGATATTTCTTTGCCAGTTTGTGGTAAGGGCTGGATTCCAGACCTGCATAATTGACATTTTCCACCTGTGGATGTACTTCCAGCCAATGTGCCAACTCCGAGGCATTATCGACTGTCCTTTGGACTCTAAGGGAAAGTGTCTCTAATCCCTGCAATAGAAGAAATGAGTTGAATGGGCTCAATGCAGGGCCGAAGTCTCTCAATCCTTCTACTCTCGCTCTAATGGCAAATGCAATATTGGGTAATCCCAGAGGATTCCCTTCTCCGAATACATCCCAGAACTTGAGTCCATGATATCCTTCACTCGGTTCTGTGAATTGAGGAAATTTTCCATTGGCCCAATTGAAGTTTCCTCCATCAATGATGACTCCTCCGATGGATGTTCCGTGTCCTCCGATCCACTTGGTTGCAGATGCAGTCACAATATTAGCTCCATGCTGCAATGGTTTGCAAAGGTAGCCTGCTGCTCCAAATGTATTGTCTACCACAACCGGAATGTTGTGCTTCCTTGCTACTTCAGTGATGGATTCAAAATCCGGAATATTAAACTTAGGATTACCAATGGTCTCGAGATAAATGGCCTTGGTATTTTCATCAATCAATGCCTCGAAATCCTCAGCTGTATCATCAGCGGCAAATCTTGCTTCTACTCCAAGCCTTTTAAAAGCAACTTTGAATTGATTATAACTGCCACCATACAAGTATGGAGAAGAAACGAAGTTGTCACCAGATTCAAGGATGTTGTTCAACGCCAGGAATTGAGCAGCTTGTCCAGAAGCTGTGGCAACAGCGGCTACACCCCCTTCTAGTGCGGCAATCCTTTGCTCAAATACATCCGTTGTCGGATTCATAATCCGGGTATAGATGTTTCCAAACTCTTTCAACGCAAAGAGATTGGCTCCATGTTCAGCATTGTTAAATACATAACTGGTCGTCTGATAAATAGGAACCGCCCTTGAATTGGTAGTTGGGTCCGGTTGTTGACCAGCGTGTAACTGGAGCGTTTCGTACCTTAAAGATTTTTCTTGATTTGACATGTGTTTTTGATTTTGATATATGGTTAAATAAATGGTATATGCACAGATAGGTCAGTATAGACCGATTCTAGTGAAGACCCCAACCTGAGAGGAGGATCAACAACAGCAACAACAACACATCATAGATGGTGTGGTGTAGAGTGTCTTTAAGAATTTGTGATTTTTAAATTTCATCATTTTAATTATTTATATTTCCCAAAATAGGGCAGGAATTGGCACCTTTCCAGTAATGTTTTAGGTAGGTTGCCTGAGGATCACAGAGCCTGTTCTCTAACCTCATCTTTATAAAGAATTACTGATGGCGGAAATAGAAATCCGACTTGGTAATTCATTATTATTGAATACAATGATATCAGAACATTTTAAAAATTCCTAATATTTCAGAAATATTTTGATTTTCTTAACCTTGGAAATGTTTAAAGGTTTTCGACGTACTTGTAGGCAGATCCGGTATTTAGTAACACTACATGATCTGAATTTTTAATGAATCCTGAGTCTTTCAATTTAAAAGCTGCTTTAACTACTGCGGCGCCTTCCGGAGATAAAAAGAGCCCTTCCTGACGGGCACATATTGAAAGGGCTTCTCTGATCTCATCATCACTACAGTCTAAAGCGTATCCATTGCTTTCATACAATGTGGACATGATCAATCGATCACCGAAAGCTTTAGGTACCCTCAATCCATTAGCAATGGTAACAGCCGGATTTTCATAGACTCCAGTATGGTCAAGTCCCTGATTGAAAGCTTCAACGACAGGATTGCAACCTGTAGTCTGGACTGCAACCATTCTGGTAGGAATGGAGTCAACCCATCCCAGTTCTTTCATTTCCTGAAATGCCTTCCATATTCCAATTAATCCGGTACCTCCACCGGTAGGGTAGATGATGACATCGGGAAGTTGCCAGTTCAGTTGTTCTGCGATTTCATATCCCATGGTCTTTTTCCCTTCCAGCCTGAATGGTTCTTTAAGAGTGGTAACATCCCACCACTTTCCATCCTGGTTTTCTTGAGCCATTGCAGCACCGGCATCTTTTATGGTACCATTGATCTTACGGACCTTAGCTCCCATGATCTCACAATCTATCTGAAAAACTTCCGGAGTTGCTTCAGGCATGAATACATGGGCAACACCTTTCATCTTGGCTGTATATGCAGAAAGAGCTGAACCAGCATTACCGGCTGTCGGAATGCAGAATTCAGATATACCCAGCTCATAGGCTTTACTTACTGCCATGGATAAGCCCCGGGCTTTAAAAGACCCTGTAGGGTTTCCTTCTTCATTTTTTATCTGTAACCTCCTAACACCTAATTCTGATCCGAGATGATCAGCTTCGGTAAGGGGAGTCATCCCTTCACCCAGACATACGATGTGTTGGCTTTCTTTTAATGGAAGTACTTCCTTATACCTCCACATATTGAGGGGGCGATCCTTTAAAACTTCCTTGGATAGGCCTTTCTTCAAATTATATCTTGCAACAAGAGGCTGTGTACATTCAGGACAATAGGAGTTCACCTGATCAGCGTCATATGTGTTCTTACACATCAGACACTCAAGATGGGAGTAAAGTGTATCAGTTTTCATCCCGTAATACTAATAAATTTCAACGATTTGTACGACTAATTTTATTCAGCAGGTTTAGGCATGGTTAATTTAAATCTACGACCATCATTAAGGGTGACTCGCAATGGATTATCGAGTCCATGAAGGGAAAAATATAAGTCTTTTCTGACAGTAGGACTGGTGTAAAAATATCTATGATTACTTAATGAAGGACCAAATCCATCATTGTCCTTAACTGCTGAAACATCTATGATCTTAATTGATTCATTATCATCTAGTGTTTCAGCATCTGCATTGAGCCCAAGTCTATTATTTTCATTTAGTGCTCTTGATAAACCCAGTGACCGATCGTTGTTATGTACATATAAAATAGATTCACCAATGTATCGATCGATATCTCCCAGAGGCTGATCAGAAGAGAAGATGTTTTCTTCAAGATCAGCAGCGATAAATAGCATTTTTTTAAAAATAGGCTCCTTACTTTCTTCTTTATCCAATTCAGATAGGATACCCTGGAAGACTCTGTTACCCATTGAATGACCCATAACACTGAATTGATCAGCTTTAAGTGTCAAAATCTTAGATACAGATTTACTTAAATAGCGACCGACAGCATTGGCATGAATGACATTGGTGTGGTAGTTTACACCAGAGTGCCAAATGAGTGAAATTACCATGCCATAGGGAGAATCCCCTTCTTTAAGAACATCCTTTCTCATGCGAGAGAGTTGTTCTTCCTGGAAGAAATCTCTGTGGGCCCACATTCCGTGGATAAAAATGAGAACGTTTCTTTTCTCTTCAGGTAGAGATTCTAGTTGAGCGGCCAGCATGGCATAAAACTCTTCAGACCCAATGTCCATAGGATCTTCTTTCTTCAATTGTTCCTCTTCATCAAGCACAAAGCCTCCGTAGATGGCATCATATTTAGTAGAATCTTCAGACTCTACTTCTATGTAATACACGTAAGGAGCGTTTTCAGGAGATTTCTCTACCATCCACCCGCACATGATGCTAATAAATAAAAGTAGTGCTGCTGTCATAATTATTAAAGTAACCAAAAAATGGCATTGATTGTTACAATCTTAGATCATTAAACCGTGAAAAAAAGTCATATGTCGATTTTCTGTTCAGTGTTGCACTTTAATTATGATATTAAAGTTTTAATCCTACCGCCGCAATACAGAACCACATAATTATTCATTATCAACCTCTTGGTAAATGCCTGAGCATTAAGACCAATGGGGCAACTTAAACAACAATCTAACTTATGAAGTCTTTCTTTTTATTCTGTAGTGGTGTTCATCAGGGATTCATCAACAGGTCACCATCAGAGGTAAATAAATATGTAGGAATTGGTGCTACCATCTTTTTCACGGGATTATTGGCATTTTTTTCTTCTGCATTTGCCTTTTTTACTGTATTTAAATCATATACCATAGCTATATTTCTGGGCATGATATGGGGATTGATGATTTTCAACCTAGATCGATATATCGTTTCAAGCATTAAGAAAAAAGATAGTTTTGGGAGACAGTTTGTGATGGCTTTTCCACGGATCATATTTGCCTGTTTGATTGCTATTGTCATCTCTAAGCCGCTGGAATTGAAACTCTTTGAGTCAGAGATCAAAGCAGAACTGGTCTCAATGGAGCAGGAAAAATACCGGGAACAGGAAGAATTGGTCAGAAATAGATTCCTCCCGGATCAGGAAATACTCATCAATGAGATCGGACAGCTTGAAGGTCAGTTACAGGAGAGTGAAAATTATAGGAATGGTTTACTTGCAGAAGCAGTAGCTGAAGCTGATGGCACTGGAGGTTCTCAAATCAGAAATATGGGACCGATCTATCGCATGAAAAAAGCAGAAGCGGACCAGGCAGAACAGGAATTTCAATCTCAATTCGCGCTCATTCAGCCTCAGATCGATTCAAAGAAAGAAGCCTTTGAAAAGTCAAGAACTGAAATGGCAGTAACAATTGAAGAACTTAAATTAATCCCACTTGATGGATTTGCTGCAAGGCTTGATGCTTTGAGTAATCTTGCAACATCCAAGGAAAGCATAATGTGGGCAAGCTTGTTTATAACCCTGCTTTTTATTGCCCTTGAGACAGCTCCAATATTCGTAAAGTTGATTTCAGAGAAGGGCCCTTTAGATTATGTTCAGAATAAACATGAAAGTTACTACGCATTTTCTCACGATCTGGCACTGTCACATTTAAATGACAAAAAATCTTATGTCACCAAGACTCAGAATTTCCTAACTTCCAAAGTAATTGAAGAAGAGAATAAAATATTTGCAGAAGCTATCAATACAGAGATTAAGAATACCAAAGACAGAATCATTGACTTCTCATTCTATAAAGAATGGAAGCAAAGATTTCAGGATTTAATCAAAACTTAAATCATATACCTTCCTGTTTTGGAATGTTATTAAAAATATCGAGGGGCCGGATTAAAGGCCCCTCTAGACAGTATCATCTCGAAATTTTAGAATCACACATCACTTCTTAATCAATTTCTGATGAAGGGTTTCACCATCAGTGAAGATTTCCATGATGTAAATTCCATTCTTCAGATTTGAAACGTCCATTCCAAAATCGTCAAACTCGGTTTGGCTCATTATGAGTCTTCCTTCAATAGAGTAAAGGTTGACTCTGTCTATTTTTTCTTCAGCATCGACGTACAGCCTATCCTGGAAAGGATTAGGATATACACTTACTTCTGTTTCTATATTTATTAAATCAGAAGAATGATTTGATTTTATCATGTCAGACTTTACAGTGGACAGGTAATTATTCACGCTTTGTTGTGGATTGCCATTGATCATTACCTGGTCAATATAAACCTTGTCAGCATTGCTACTGGCATCACATCTGATCCTAAAAGTTCCTCCTGATGAAAAATTGAATTCACTGGAAGACATCAGTATTTCAGCTGAGTAAGTA
>JABDLO010000112.1 GCA_013002995.1 Saprospiraceae bacterium
TGCCCCCTGATAACAAATTGTTGGTTAACTCCTGGAACTCCTATTACCTGGACACCGGGTACTGATAATTTAACAATGTCAAATACCGTATAATAAGGTTGAATATATTTCAACGAATCCAGTAAAAGCCTGTTATCTACATCTGAGTATGGGAGGCTGCGTTCTTCTTTTAATCTCCTATTTATATCTGCTCGTTTACTTGTCACAGTTACTTCTTCCAGATCTATTGAAAAGTCAGTTTTATAGAAAGAATCTAATCGCTCATTTTCAAGAGTAGCATTAAAGTATAATTCAATAGACTCCTGATCTGCCTGGCTCCCTGGTTGAGTATTTTCAATTTCAATCGAAATCTTCCCCTCTGGAATCAATTCTATTTTGGCATTCTTAATTTTTTTATCTTTTTGATCATTGGCCTGAAAAACTATATCAGTTGTATCCCATATTTCAACTTCATACAGATTGAAGTCTCCGTTCCTATCGCTTGCGGTTTCAAGTAGTTGTAAATCCTCACTGATCAATGAAACAGTCATATCAGATTCAAGAGGCTTATTGCTTTTACTGATATTTCCCCTGATATCAAATCCTGATTTAGGTGGGTAATCAAGATCTGGCTCTTTTTCTTTTATCACATCACTCCACGTAAACCTCCTCCAACCATGCGTCAACAACAGAAGGTCTTGAAAGAACCGGGATTTTGAATCCTCCGCAAAGTAATACCCCGGGTCAGCAAGAGCGGCATCAAGATCTGAAATCATCAATAGGTAGTTTTCTATATTCAAAGCATGCATTGATGAAGGAACATTATAGACATCCGTAATACTCACAGACATATCCCCAGAGACCGGATTACCCTGAGCATCTTTCAATTCAATATTGACCTGGGCTCTTTGCCTTTGTTTGAAATGAGAAAAAGGAATAGATAAATTGGCTTCAATCTTATTATCTGAATGATGATTATAGATCAATCTCTCACACCACGGATTACCATCTTTATCAAACAACGTAACATGCATGATCCCATCCGGGATGTCTTTTTTAACAATTTTAAATGAAGTAGGATTATCTTCAAGATCCTCAACCAGAGCTACAGGAATACCTCTTATGTGAGCCAGGATGAACACCCCATCCATTGATTTCTTATCATTTGTAGAAACGGTAATGATATGGTGCTCTGAATTCCTATTATTTATAGATATGACGTATCCTTCCTTTTTTATTGACGGCAATTCATAACTTGATGATTTACCTTCATAAATTACAATTGCTTTATATTTTCCATCTTTAATAGGAGTAAAATCAAATCTTCCATAACCAGGGGTATATGTTTTTAGTGTAGCTAGCAGGTTACCCTTTTCATCTTCTATAAAACCTTCCACATCAATCAGACTACCATCATCAGCTTTTGCTGTAAATCCAACTACAGATTTTAATCCTGAAACAAGATCTCCTCCCTCAGGAAAAAATTTCAATTCAGGAGAAGAGCTTTCAGAAGGATCAGAATCTATTTGTTGAAAAGCATCTCCAACAAGGATTGATTTCTGGAATAAAAAATCATTATTATAGTTACACATATAAGCAGTATAGGCCACTAGCTTATAATTTCCGGGTTGCCACGTTTTTTCAATAGTCACATCACCTCTGTCCCATCCTGGCTTCATTTTAATGTCCATCTGTTTCAATACCTCATCATTGGGACCCCTCAACTCTACATATACCAGGGAAGATGGAGTACTATTAGTATGTGTTGATGCATCTACGAGGTAAGCCTTAAACCATATCTCTTCTCCGAGTGCATATACTGATTTATCTGTATGGAGATAGACTTTTTCCTGCGGAAAGCTTGAAACTCTTTCATTTAATTTCTCGATAATTTCATCCGGCTTTACCTTCTTATTATTATCCAAAGAAATATTTAAAAGAAACGTGATGAAGACCAGTGATGTAGTAAGGGTCAACTTCAGTATCTCAGCATATTTTAACACGATCTTTCTTTTATCCTAAGTAATAATTGAAGTATCAAGCAGGTTTATGCCTTCCTTCAAGAATTTTAACGACTTCAGCTAATGATTTGTTCTTGGCCTTAAGCAACACCAATAAGTGAAAAACTAAATCAGCTGCCTCATTAAGAAATAAATCATCATTCTCATCTTTAGATTCTATCACTAATTCTACAGCCTCCTCCCCTACTTTCTGTGCAATTTTATTGATCCCTTTATTAAATAGACTGGATGTGTAAGATTGATCACTTCCTTCTTTTCTCCTGGAGTCGATAACCCCTTCAAGAACATTCAGAAAATCAATAGAAGACTTCGTATTCTTTTCTCCCCAACAAGTATCTGAACCTTTATGACATACGGGACCGGAAGGCACAGCAGTTACCAGAAGTGTATCCCGGTCACAATCCAGTTTCATATCTACCAATCCGAGGACATTGCCACTTTCTTCCCCCTTCATCCACAACCTTTCCTTACTTCTACTGAAGAAAGTAACTTTTTGACTATCAATGGTCTGCTTAACAGCTTCTTCATTCATGTATCCCAGCATGAGAACTTTCCCTGTCTCATCATCTTGTATGATGGCTGGAACAAGCCCATTTGTTTTAGCAAAATCTATTGAACTTATATCTATCATAATCTGACCTTTATTCCTTTGTTATCTAAGTATAATTTTAAGTCTTTAATGGGTATCTCATTGTAATGAAAAATACTCGCAGCAAGCCCTGCATCGACATTCGTCTTTGTAAAAACATCAGCAAAATGTTCTTTATTGCCAGCCCCTCCAGAGGCAATGATTGGTATGGTCAACATTTCTGACATCTTATTCAGTGCCTCAATTGCAAATCCATTTTTAGTTCCATCATGATCCATGGAAGTGAATAGAATTTCTCCGGCTCCTCTTTCCTGGCACTCATGAGCCCACTGAAATAATTCCTTTTCTGTGGGCTTCTTCCCTCCATGTGTATGTATCCACCACTCATCTCCGACCTTCCTGGCATCTACGGCAACAATGCAACATTGAGATCCGAGGGCATCTGCAATTTCAGAAATCAATTCCGGGCGATATACAGCAGAAGAATTGATGCTTACTTTATCGGCACCAGCTTTGAGGATCTTGTAAACCAAGCTGACAGAATTTATACCTCCGCCCACTGCAAAAGGGATATTTACTTCTTCACCCACATGACCTACCAGGTCAAGAAGAGTCTCTCTCTTTTCCTGAGTCGCAGATATATCAAGAAACACAAGTTCATCTGCTCCTTCCTCGGAATATCTTCGTGCTAATTCTATAGGGTCACCTGCATCTCTCAATCCGACGAAATTAGTTCCTTTTACTGTCCGGCCATCCTTGATGTCAAGGCATGGTATAATTCGCTTTTTTAACATCTTTGAAATGCTTTAATGGCTTGACCTAAATCGATTCTATTTTCATAAATTGCCTTTCCTACAATAGCCTGCTTCATTCCTACCTCATCAAGCATTTTCAGGTCGTCAATAGAGGAAACACCTCCACTCGCAATGATATTGACATCAGAATAAAGCTTCATCAATTGTGTATACAGATCAATTGCAGGTCCCTCCAGCATCCCATCTTTAGCTACATCCGTACACAGAAAATTCTTGACACCTATGTCATAATAAAATGCTAAAAACTCTTCAATCTTCTCTGTACTTTCTTCCTGCCATCCATGAATTGAAATGTAGCCATTAGAGACATCAGCACCAATGATAATCTGGTCTGCTCCAGCTTTATCAACCCATCCACTGACTTTAGATTTTTCTTTCTGAGCCATACTACCTATGATGACTTTATTAGCACCTATTTTTAGCAAATGATCTATCTGATTATATTTACGTATGCCCCCTCCAACCTCAATCTCAAGATTGGTGTTTCTAATGATGGAGGCTATCGTATCCAAATTGTAATCAATCATTCCTCTTGCTGCATCAAGGTCTACAATATGTAAATGTGTTGCTCCCATCCTTTCAAAAGATTTAGCAACCGCAACAGGGTCCTGATCATATACCTTTTCAGTATTATAATCACCTTTAGTCAGTCTTACACACTGACCATTAATTAGATCTATAGCAGGTATTATTGTAATCATAGTGATAAAAAGTTTTTCATAATCAACTCTCCGATTCTTCCGCTCTTTTCAGGATGAAATTGGACGCCATAAAAGTTATCTTTCCTGACCGCTGAGGCAAATTTGGTTTCATAATCACAAGTGGCAATTGCATCAGGACTGATTTCAGCATAATAACTATGCACAAAATAGGTTTCTGCGTGATCCACTCCTGTGAATAAAAATTCATCCTCATTAATTAGCTCATTGGTATTCCACCCCATGTGAGGCACTTTGAATCTTGGACTTGGTCTAAAAGCTTTCACTTGCTCTGGTAGGATTCCGAGACAAGGAGTATCACCTTCTTCAGAAAAGGAATACATCAATTGCATACCCACACAGATGCCCAGAAATGGTTGTGATATTTTTAAAATCGGATCGATTAATTCTTTCTGCTTCAATCTATTCATAGCTGCTGCTGCATGTCCTACCCCTGGTAGGATGACCTTATCAGAATTCTGGATTTTATTCAGGTCGTCGGTTAGTTCGAATGGTACTCTGAGTCTCTTTAATAAATTCATCACTGACCTGGTATTACCGGCATCATAATCTATTATTGCTATCATAGTGTTCCTTTGGTGCTTGGGATGGATAAATCGTTTTCTTTCCGGGACTTGGCCATCAATAATGCCTTTGCGAATGCTTTGAAGACTGCTTCAATGATGTGGTGTTCATTTTCTCCTACTGCATAAATGTTCAAGTTACATTCTGCATGGTCAGAAAATGACTTAAAGAAGTGATGAAACATTTCTGTAGGTACATCCCCGATCTTTTCTCTTTTAAAATTCACATCCCACACCAACCACGACCTGCCACCAAAATCAAGCAACACCTGGGCTGAACATTCATCCATCGGTAGAGCAAACCCATATCTATTAATTCCAGCCTTCTTTCCGAGGCTATCTTTGAATAAGCGTCCAAGCACGATAGCAGTATCCTCAATGGTATGATGTTCATCTATGTGCAAGTCACCTTTTACCTTTACAAATAAATCCATCATTCCATGTCTGGCGATCTGATCCAGCATATGATCAAAGAAACCTATACCGGTATCAATCTCTGTAATTCCGGAACCGTCCAGGTTAATCTTACCTTCTATTTTGGTTTCACTTGTATTTCTAATAGCAATAGCTTTCCTTTCCAGCGTCGTTAATATCTTTAGGATATCTTTCCATGATTGGACATGGTAGGTGGCCTCAACATTATATTCATTTTCATCAATGGTATCTTCTGCAATTAAGATGGATTGGCACCCCATATTGGCAGCAAGTTGAATATCTGACCATCGATCACCGATTACAAATGAATTTCCAAGATCATATCCACCTTTCAGATATTTTGACATCATAGCAGTTCCCGGCTTCCTGTAAGGCGAGTTTTCTTCAGGAAAACTGCGATCAATATGGATGGCTTCCCAGGATATTCCTTCTCCTTCAAGCGTTCTCAACATCAGTTCCTGTAAAGGCCAGAAGCCTGATTCAGGATGTGAACCCGTACCAAGCCCATCCTGATTTGTTACCATAACCAGCTCATAATTAGTAACTTGAGTGATCTGTTTTAAAGTAGAAATCGCTCCCTGGAGAAACTCGAATTTATTAACATCATCTATCTGATAATCATGTGGTTCTTTAAGAATCGTCCCATCACGATCTATGAATAATACTTTTTTCATTGTGATTTTTCGTTGATTTCAATATTTGAATGGATCTGCTCCATTGCCTTATAAAACTTATTATTTTGTTCTTGTGTACCTATTGTAATTCTTAAACAATCCTCACAACCTTTTTTTCTGGAAAAGCTTCTTACGACAACGCCAGCTTGAAGTAAGCTCTCATAAATTTTTGAAGCACCATTGAATTTAACCAGGTAAAAATTAGCATCTGAAGGATACACCTCAATGACCTGGTCATAATCATCCAGGCGTTGATACATATCTTCTTTTTCAGAATTAATCTCTTTAATCATTTTCTTCTTGAGGTCTTCATTCTTCAACAACCTTAATGCTTCTTCTGATGTATTGGTTGAAATATTGTAAGGCATTCTGATTTTATTGAGGTAGACCAGCACCTCAGTATCAGCAATGACCTTACCCAATCTGATGCCTGCGGCTCCCAGGGCTTTAGAGAAGGTCTGTGTAATGATGAGATTATTGTACTCATTAATCAGTGAGACAACTGACCCTTTGTCCGAAAATTCAATATAAGCCTCATCAATGATCACAATACCATTGAATTCAGTACACAAGCGTTCAATAAATTGATGAGAGATGCTAGATCCCGTCGGATTATTCGGGCTGCATAAAAAAATCAGCTTGGTCTCAGGGGCTATTGAATCTATAAGCCCTTGCTCATCCAGAGAATAATCGTCATTCAATCGATAGGTCCGATAACCAATATCATTGATATCTGCCACTACTTTGAACATGCCAAATCCAGGCTCTACAGTCATTAAATGATCTCTGCTCGGTTCACAAAAGGCTCTGACTATGATGTCAATACCTTCATCAGAGCCATTGGTTAACATTATTTGATCAATGTCGATACTTAAGTCCTTGGCAATAATAGACCTCAACTCCGAGTAATAAGTATCCGGGTATCTATTGTAACTTAAGATCTCATCGTATGGGTTTTCATTGGCATCCAGGAAGATGTTAGCCTGTCCGGTGAATTCTGACCTGGCGCTGCTGTAAGCAACCAGCTTTTCAATATTTGGTCTAACCAATGCAGATATGTCTATTCTTCTCATTGTTTGATTCTTCTTGTTACTGCCTGTGCATGTCCTTCGAGTTGCTCTTCCCTGGCCATATGAACGATTGATGGTCCGAGATCGGTTAGTCCTTCTTTAGTTATTTTTTGGAATGTAATTTTCTTATAAAATGATCCAAGATTCACACCACTGAAAGCTTTGGCTGCCCCGGCTGTCGGTAAAGTATGATTGGTCCCTGAAGCATAATCACCTGCACTTTCAGGAGTATAATTTCCAATAAAAACAGAGCCGGAATTTTCTATCAAATCCAGGTAATCGTCCGCCCGATCTGAAGCTATGATAAAGTGTTCAGGAGCATAATCATTAATCAGATTAAATGCATCATTGACATCAGGAACACATACCATACTACTGTGATTCAATGCTTCAATGGCTATCTCCTTTCTTGGAAGCAATTCCAATTGAGATCTTACCTCTTGCTCCACCTGAGTGACCATATTTTCATCTGTCGTGACAAATATCACCTGACTATCTGCTCCATGTTCAGCTTGTGAGAGTAAATCTGCTGCAATATATTCAGGAATTCCAGATTCATCTGAAAACACCAGTACTTCCGAAGGCCCGGCAGGCATATCAATTGCTTTTCCCAGTTTAAAAGCGTGTAATTTTGCAGCCGTAACATATTGATTTCCAGGACCGAATATCTTGTCGACTTGAGGGACACTTTCAGTACCCAATGCCATTGCCGCAATGGCCTGAGAGCCTCCTACCATACATAAGTGGGTAATTTTACATAATGAAGCAACGTACAACATTGCAGCAGGGATTTTTCCATCTTTTCCCGGTGGTGTGCACAATACAATCTTTTTACAACCGGCTATTCTTGCAGGTATGGCCAGCATTAGAATGGTAGAAAACAAAGGTGCACTCCCACCAGGTATATACAATCCAACCGATGAAATGGGCACTGGTTTTTGCCAGCATATAACTCCCGGTTGAGTAACCACTTCAACAATTTGAGGAATTTGTGCCTTATGAAATTGGTAAATGTTATTGTAGGCCTGATCAATTGAGCGTTTCAATTCAACAGGGATGTTTTTTTCAGCATTCTTTATTTCCTCAGGACTTACAATAATCTGATCAAGTTCAACCTCATCATATTTGCTTGTAAAAGTTTTGAGTGCCTGGTCTCCCGTCGATTCGACTTCTGAAAAAACAGATTGTATGACAGCATCAAGATGATCAGTACTGAATACCGGTCTCTGGATGATCGATTTTATTTCTTCTAATGTAGGATTAGTATAGGTCTTCATGATCAGATTACCATTTTTTCTATTGGAACAACAAGAATACCTTCTGCTCCACATGCCTTGAGTTTGTTGATCACTTTCCAGAAATCCTTTTCACTGATGACTGAATGAAGGGAACTCCAGCCTTCTTCCAGAAGAGGAAGGATGGTCGGGCTTTTAAGAACCGGAATAATTCTACTTGCTTCATCAATCTTATCATTTGGAATATTAAAAAGGATATATTTATTTTCTCTTCCCTTTAATACAGAATCAATACGAGCTACAAGCTGAGTGATGAGCCCTGACTTTTCACTGAGTGCGTTTTTATTTCCTGCAAGAACTGCTTGAGACCGAAGAATGACTTCTTGCTCCTCAAGACCATTTTTAAATAATGTGCTACCACTACTGACTATATCACATATAGCATCTGCAAGACCAATGCTTGGAGCAATTTCTACAGAACCTGATATTTGATGCAGTTTTGCATTGACCCCATTCTCCATCAAATAGTTTTTCAAGGTATTGGGATAAGATGTAGCTATCTTTTTACCATCCAGATCATTGATCGAATTATAACCGGAGTTCTTAGGAGTGGCTATGGACACCCTGCATTTGGAAAAACCCAAATCTCTCATAATCTCAACCTCTACCCCTTTCTCAATGATCACATTATGACCAATTATTGCTATATCTGCTACTCCATCTTCTAAATATTTAGGAATGTCAGAATTTCTAAGGAACAAAACTTCTGCTTCATAATTTCTTACGCTTGCTTTCAATTGGTCTTTGCCATTGTCCACTTTTAATCCACAGTCTTTCAGGAGTCTTATGGAATCTTCGTACAGTCTTCCGGATTTTTGAATTGCTATCTTTAACATATACTAATTGGTTTAAAATAAAAATGTCCACTTGAAGAATCAAGTGGACATTTATTTTCATAACATCTTACATCAATCTAAGATGACCACTTGACAGTAATCATTGAATGATGATGATGAATGTTTATAAATTTTATCATAATTGAGCCACAATTATAATACTCAAAATTTTACTTTTCAAGAACTGAACACCTTTTTTTACTTTTTGTTTCTGAAAGTCTGTTTTTTTAATTCATTCATCGGATATATATTACACTTCAATTTACATCTACTACTTTTAAAGTAGATAACACAATAAAGTAAACCAACTACAATCATGTCGGTACTCGTAACAAAAGGCTTAAGGAAAACCTATGGTAAGCTGGTTGCCCTTGAGGGATTAGATCTTGACATCAAAGCTGGGAATGTCTATGGCCTGCTTGGCCCCAATGGTAGTGGAAAAACCACGACTTTGGGGATCATTCTTGGGATTCTGTCACAGGATGGTGGGACGTATGAATGGTTTGATGGAAAGTATGGAAAGAAAGCAAGAATGAAAATAGGGTCTATACTGGAAACGCCCAATTTTTATCCCTATCTGAATGCAGTTGAAAATCTTAAGATCGTAGCCCGCATCAAGAATGTTGGGTATGATCAATTCGATGAATTACTAGAATTGGTTGATCTTGCACATCGCAAAAGGAGTAAATTCAAAACCTTCTCATTGGGTATGAAACAGAGGTTAGCCATCGCTGCCACACTTGTTGGCCACCCTGAGGTACTCATATTTGATGAACCAACCAATGGCCTGGATCCACAGGGAATTGCTGAAGTAAGAAATATTCTAAAGAGGATTGCAGACTCAGGAAGAACCGTACTCATGGCATCTCACATTCTTGATGAGGTAGAGAAAATATGCTCTCATGTAGCCATCATTAAAAGAGGAAAACTACTGGCAACCGGACCTGTCGGAGCCATTTTATCAAATGATATGTTATTGGAAGTCGGATCCACAGATATGGAAGCTCTAAAAGCATTCCTTCAAAGTAATCCGATGATTAAAACAATTAACCCACTCAATGGATTTTTGGAATGTATTGTTGATGAATCACTCAGTGTCAGTGAAATCAATGAAAAGGCTTTTACCAGTGGAATCGTCTTAAATCATCTTGTATCAAGAAAACGAAGACTTGAGGAAGAGTTCCTTGAGATTACACAAGATGCTTAATAGAGACAGTAAATATATTTTATCAAGACAACCTTCGAAAAGTGAACATACTCCATTTATTAAAATTAGAATACATCAAGTTCAGGTATAGTGCCATTATAAAATTCTTGTTATTGCTTTTTGTGGTGCTTTTCCCATTTCTGATCTTAGGAGGAAAGGACATTTTTGTTAATGTACCACCTCCACTACCCTCTAATTCAGTTTTCTACGAATTTCCTACTGTATGGGAATACCAGGGATACATCGGAAACTGGTTGCTTTTCTTTTTTGTGGGATTTATCGGAATATTTATTGTTACCAACGAAGTAACTTTTAAAACTTTAAGGCAGAACATCATCACAGGTCTGACAAGGCAGGAATATTTTATGGGTAAACTTCTGATGATCATCACCCTGGCCATTATTTCTACAATCATTTATGCTGTTTCGAGTATAATTATAGGTCTCATCCATACACCAGGCGCTGACATGGCCTTAATATTCGACAACAACTGGTCCATCACAAAATTTTTCCTGATGGCAATGGGTTATCTCAGTTTTGGTTTGTTCATTGGTTTCCTTATCAGAAGAAGTGGATTGGCTACTTTCTTTTACCTGGCTTACATTATGTTTTTGGAGCCCATTATTAAATGGTCAATCTTTGGCGTATTAAATTGGGACACCTTGCAGGATGTGGTTGATTCAGGTCCTGAGGGTGGAGTTTCTGTATATAACTTTGTGAATTATTTACCGATGAATGTCATAGAAGACCTTCATCCCAATCCTTTTTTCCGGTTTCCGGATAACTTTCTCAAAGGCAATGATGACATCAATTATGACATCCTGATCACCCATGAAGCGGCCATTATAGGTAGTGTAATTTATATCTCTTTATTCATCTTTTTGGCTTATAAAAGCTTTATGAGCAGGGATATTTAATTCAATGTAACTACTCTGTTGTAGTCAATTTAGATGAAATATTATTTGAATTTTGTTCCTTCCCGCTGTCCTTACCCATCCGCGTACCTTCACACTCTGAAGTGCTACTGCACATAAGACGTGTCGCTGAAGGTTTAGGGGACTGCCGTCGGCCATAGCCTTGCGCCTCCGCTGGAACCAGGGATTAAGGGTGTATGGAGGGCTTATAAATAAGATGTTTTTTTAAATGCATACTTGGGTAGTTACAAATCAATTAATCAGGAAAGTTATAAGATCCTTTCAAACGCGTGATATACGGCTTCATTTATGGCATCACAATGATCGGTAATTAGCCAGGGAATGACCATTTATAAAGGTTCAAGGGGATATGATAATCAGGGCCAGTTCGATGATGTTAAAATCATCCATACAGTCATTAATAGGATTGATACAAAGAGAGCTCATAGGATTGTAAATGACCTGGATCTAGATGCATTTGTAGTAGAATTTAATGTCAATCATGTTAAAGGAGGTGTACTGAGATCCTACCTTTCAAGAAGTGAAAGAAGGCAATTGTCGCCATCAATATTCCAATAGTTTATCCTTGTTATTACTTTCATTTATTATCTTTTCAGTTTTAATTCATAAAATAAGAAAGTTATGAGTTCAGTTGATAAGGCCCTACAGACCATGATTGACAATATGCCTGAAAAGACCGGTAAGTCATTGGAAGAATGGTTTGAGCTATTAAAGGGAAAATCATTTACCAAGCATGGAGAATACATGAAGTTCCTTAAAGGAGAGCATGGTGTAACGCATGGATTTGCCAATACAATTACAGCATTATATAAAAAGAAGCCTGGTGAAACAACGGATGACCTCGTAGAAAATCAATACAAAGGCAAAGAACACTTAAGGCCCATTTATGATGCCTTGCTGAAGCAGATCAAAACCCTGGGTGATGATGTTGAATTGGCACCCAAGAAAGCCTATGTCAGTGTAAGAAGAAAAAGACAATTTGCCATCCTTCAACCTTCCACCAAAAGCAGATTTGACATAGGATTAAACATCAAAGGGAAAGATCCTGATGGAAAACTGGAAGCAGCAGGAAGCTGGAATTCAATGTGTACGCACCGAATTAAATGTTCGGGTCAGGAAGATATTGACGACCAGGTTGTAGAGTGGATTAAGGAAGCTTACAACGGGGCCGGTTAGCATAACAGAATCTTGTCTGTAGTGGAAACAAGACAGACTATAGCCTTTACCACGACATTAATTCTTTCTCTTTATATGTTACTTAGTGACACAACCTTTAATCATGGCCGTAGATCAGGAATATTTCGATTACATCGTTGATCAACTTGAATTGGTTCAACCCATTGAAACCAAGAGAATGTTTGGAGGGGTTGGCATATTTAAGGCGGGTAAAATGTTTGCCATGATTGCAGGAGACACATTCAGGTTAAAAGTCGACGCCAGTAACCAGGATGAGTTTGAAAAAGTCGGAATGAAACCTTTTCATTCTTCCTCTAAAAAGAAAGGCATGCCCTACTGGGAAGTCCCTATCTCCGTACTTGAAGACAGGGACCAATTAGCCTTTTGGGCAAATAAATCCATCGAAATTGCATTAAAGAAAAAGTAATAACTGCTCTCCTGGACAATTCCTCTACCGCTCTGCCTGCACCTGTGTCTCATCTTAGTTCCTGGAGTACAACCTATGAGATGCAATCAACTGCTGTAACTATTTTTTTCATTTATATCATCACTTAAATACTGGACGAATTCAAATTGATTTCCGTCTGCATCAGCAAAATAGTCCCTGATCCTGAATTGCTCCACTTGCTTTGGATAATCTCGTTGGTAACCATGCTTTAACAGGTTACTGGCGATCTCTTCCACATCCTCCACAACAAATCCTAAGTGATTAATCCCTATGCGATCATAGTTTTTGCCCGGCATTTCATCATTTTGAATGGCCTGATTGATGGCTATATACGTATGATCATCGCCCAGGTGAACCCATTCTCTTATTTCGTTGCCTCCTCCCCTTACCTTGAAGTGTGGAAAAGCCGTCTGAAAAAATTTGATTGATTCCTTCAAGTCGTTTACAGTTATGTTGAAGTGTTCTAAATATACTTTCTGAGTGCCCATAATATTTTGATTTTTGATTCGAAACAAATATCACCACAACACAAGACAATTAAAACGCACTTAAGTCCAGAAAACCACCTGTACTATGGTACAGGTAACTATGATTCAAAGACCAAGCAATCCTCTTTTAAGACTGATATCAACTGCTTCTGTGCGTGTCTGAGCATTTAGCTTGGAAAGGATTGCTGTTACATGAAACTTAACGGTTCGCTCAGCAATAAATAGTTGTTTGCCAATCTGTCCATTGGTAAGGCCTTTCCTTACAAGGCTTAGTACTTCCAATTCACGTTTGGTGAGTGGTAATTCAGGATAGTGGAATTCTTTTCTTGGATCATTTGGTTCTTTGTATTGTACCGTTTCATTACTGATCAAGGATAAATGTTTCTGTAGTTCCTTTAGCTTTTCCAGGGCTTCATTCACTTTATCAGGGCTGCTTTCAGATCCTTCAAGGCTTGAAATGATCCCTTCTAATTGAGGATGAAAGGTCCGTTCCATCAGGCTCCCGAGTTTTGCATTTGGTTCAATGTGATTTGCATTATATGATTGTTGCAGGCGGGTCCTTTGAATGGCAGTTCCCACCAATTCACTGATGGTATTGAGAATAGTCAATTCCTTTTCTTCGAGTTGCCGGGATTCTTTGCTCAGCAAGTTCAGGATTCCAACCTTTTCTCCGCGGATAATAATAGGAATGGATGCATGGAATTTCAAGCCTTTTGTTCCTGCACTAATGTCTATCAACCGGCTGCAGGCAATCTCACTGATATTTAAGGCCTGATCCATCTCATCTGACAGGTACTGTTTAATACAATAACACCAGCCGGATAACCGCTCAGGATAATTACTTAATGCAGGAGGTAAATTGTAGGATGCTGCCAGGTAGACAGACTTATTATCTAATTCAGTGAGCCAAATCCAACCCGTTTCTACATTAAGGATTTCGACTGTCTTTTCCAGTGATTTACGTAAAGCAGAACGCAGAGAATGCTCCTTATTCAGGTGGCTTGCTATTTTATACAAATGAGAAAAATAATCCTTGTCGTTCATTTTTGATAATTAATCGAAAGCCTAAATTAATGTATAATCTGGCTTTTTCCACTCCTGAATGAAATTGGGTTCTAATCAACCATTGCAGGAAGAATTAAGTCTTCGAATGCTGACCAACAGGATTTTTCAGCTTGATCGTGAATATTCCAGCCGTTGAACACAACTATTAAATCATAATTAGGAGCAACAAATAAGTATTGTCCTCCATATCCTAGACCAGCAAATATTTCTGCTTTCTCATTTTTGTGCTTTGGGATCCACCACTGATATCCATAGCCTAATTGATCGTCAACCTTTGCAAGTGGTACAGTAGAATCTTCAACCCACTTTTGGGAAACAATTTGTTTTCCATTCCACTTCCCTTTATTCAACATCAATAATCCGATTTTGGCTAAATCATGTGAACTCAAGTAAAGTCCTCCCTCAGTGTCAGTTTCTCCAAGTGGTGTTTTCTTCCAGTAATAATCAGTTATCCCAAGTGGGGCAAACAATTTTTCTTCGGCCCATTCATCCACCCCCATATTGGTATTAATACTTATCAATTTACCTATTAATACGCTTGCTCCACTATTATATTCAAAAGCTTCACCTGGAATGGTATCTATTGGTTTATCAAGAACATATTGAATCCAATCATCAGATAACTCCATTTGAGTACAATCGTCGGTTCCATCATATGCTTCTTCATCCCATTCAATACCTGATCGCATGGTTAAGAGGTTTTTGAGGGTAATTGACGATTTCCCTGGATCGGTTATATCCAATGTATAATCTGAAAATGAAGAAATTATTTCTGAATCAACATCATCTATCAATCCCTCATCAATGGCTATACCCATTAAGATGGAGTTAATGCTTTTAGTTACAGATTGTAATGAATGTAGATTAGTATTATTATAAAAGGGATGCCAGGCTGGATGATCATAGTTAAACTGATGATTGGTTGTATCATACTTTTGTGAGATGGTAGCATAATCCTGATCATACTTTTGATCAAACACCATTTTTCCGTTTCTGATCACAAGGAAATGATCAACTAATCCATATTTACCATTTTCAATATCCTTGTGAATGGAGTCTAATACTTCTTCCTTAATTCCTTCACTGGCCGGATTGGAAACCGGCAAATTAAATCCAGCAGATTCTTGTTCTACTTTCGTTCCCTGAGAACATCCAATGATGAAAATCAGGGAAAGGAAAGTGAAGAAAATCGGGATAATTGTTGGTGTTTTCATAGTGCTTTGTTTATCTAAGATAACGGTTGGATTAGATTTAACAACTTCTATCACCGATACCGATCAAGAATCGATGCATCCACAACCATGATGTCCTGATTACTGGTATAGTAAAATCTCTTACCATCAGCAGAGACAAATGGACACAGTTGATGGAATTTGTTATTGATCGTAGGCCCCATATTTTGAGCCAAGGTCCAATTGCCATAACCATCATGAAAGCTGATGTAGAGATCTCCCCTACCATACCCATCATCTCTTGTAGAACAAAAAATTACATAGGATTCATCTGGAGATATAAAGACATCCGCTTCATATTGATCGGTATTAATTTCTTTGGGGAGTTTTAAGGGTTTTTGATATTCTTTTTTTCGATACTCGGATTTATATATTTCAAAGTTACCGTAACTATACTGACCAGTAGCTCTATCTGAACTGAAATACATATCTCCTTCCTTCGTAAAGGATATAAAATATTCATTGCCGGTCGTATTGATGTTCTCGTTTTCAGGAATGGGATCAGACCACCCTCCAGCTTTTTTCTCTACATAGTAGATATCATGATCATTTCTCGTTGGATCATCCCGATGATGAAGAGTTGTTATAAAGTATAACCTGTTCTCATTGGGTGTGAGCATGGGGTCGTTCAAGCCATAAACACTGTCTGACAGTATAATTTCAGGATTGCTCCACGATTGACCATCAAATGATGAATACAAAATTTCAGCTCTGTTTCCTCGTTCAACTCCAAAGTATATCTCTTTCCCATCCTTAGATAAGGTACACCCAAATTCATATCTGCCTTGAATCGAAATAACTCCTTCTGCAAAAATTTCAGGAATGGTGTCGATTTTTACTTCAGTTATTGTGTCCAGTTCTTTATCAAGAATATAGAAGGTAGAAGCAAAATGATTAAGATTTAATAAACCACTTAATAAGACAAATACATGTAAAAGCATAGTAAAGAATTTCAGTAAAAATGGTGTTGTCGCGGTAAATAGTTCTAACGATAATTAACCTTCAAATCATATAAGACAACCAAAATCAGGTGTAAGTTTATCATTATGAACGATCATCAAAATATAAAAAATCAATATAGAAAATATGCAGATCTACCCATTAGACTGCTTGTTGGTTTTCACCTCATCAGAGGCACTATTGACAACATCTTATCGTGGGAAAGAATGCTTGAGTTTAAAGCATTCCTGGAATTACATGGATTGATATTTCTGCTTTTAGGTGCTTGTGTATCTGTCAATGCACAATTCATTTGTGGCATATTATTCATAATCGGATACAAAGTCAGATGGGCAGCAACAGTTATAGTATTCAATTTCATAATTGCTATCTTATTGGTTCACCTGGGAGACACATACATTAATACTTTTCCTGCTTTGGTGATGCTGGCAGGAAGTATTTGTCTATTTTTCTATGGAGATGGTGAGATCAGCTCAAGCATGGCTATTAATAAAAGAGCATCTAAAACCTATTGAGTATCATCCCCTCAATGATTCGTTCCGCTTCATCTGTAGACCAGGATGTACAACTATTCTGTAAATTTCACTAGAACGTCTTTTATTCTCTGACTTTCAATAATCTAAAACCATAGATCTCTGATCGATTCAGTACGAATAAAAAATAGTTTCCAGGCACAAAATCTGCTACTTCATATATCTCCATTATTCTACCATGTTCTTTTAAGAATGCTTGTTTGATAAGCCATTTTATAATCAATTACATCTAAATAATTTTCGGAATCTCTTTTTCTATATGGTTTGGTTGATGATAACGGTTAGTGTAGCTGCCGTGGCGACCGAATGGGAGACATGGACATGTTACACATTGTGTCTGTTGCACAACTCCAAGATACAACTATAAAAACGTATATCTAAATGATAATTTTCACTCCATAAACAATTGTTATATAGTGCTATCTGCGTATCTTTA
>JABDLO010000173.1 GCA_013002995.1 Saprospiraceae bacterium
TCCATCTTCTCCACCTTCTTGGCAATTCCTAGTGCAGGAAGATTGGGCCTCTGTGTAGGCTCATATTCCAAAGTTTCCAGGTTCAATCCAAGGATGCCCCTCCTTCCTTTGGCATCTCTTTCCTTTGTCTTTCTATAAAATCCCTGGCCACTCTTATCACCAAAGAATTTATTCTCTAAAAGAAATTCCATATACTTTGGAGTACCTCTTTCAGAAGCCACTTTCACATATTCATCATCAGGACAATTGTCAATAACTCCCTTGGTCACTTTTACACTGGTATCAATTCCTACAAGGTCCTGTAATCTGAATGATCCTGTCTTAGGCCACCCGATTGCTGGACCGGTAAGTTTGTCAACTTCAGAAATATTCAACCCATACTTATCTGTCAGTTCAAGCACTTTATTACCAGAGAAAAATCCTATTCTATTGGCTATAAAAGCAGGAGTATCTTTACATAATACTGTCTGCTTTCCAAGGTAGACACTTCCATAATGCATGAAAAAATCTACAACTCCCTGATCAGTACCTTCATGAGGAATGATTTCCAGCAATTTCATGTACCTCGCAGGATTAAAAAAGTGTGTTCCGCAGAAATTCTTCTTGAAATCATCTGACCTTCCTTCAGCCAGCATGTAAATAGGAATCCCTGAAGTATTTGAAGTAATCAAAGAACCTTTCTTGCGATATTTTTCTACATTTTCAAATACCTGCTTCTTAATGTCCAGTCTTTCAATGACTACTTCAATGATCCAATCACATTCAGCTATCTGATCCATATGATCTTCAAAATTTCCGGTTTTGATCCGCGAAGCAAACGCCTTGTCATAGAGTGGAGCAGGCCTTCCTTTAATGGCCTTCATCAATGAGACATCAGCCATCCGGTTTCTGGCTTTAGGGTTGTTCTTCTCCTCTTCTTTCAGGTCAAAAGGTAGGATGTCCAACATCAACACTTCTAAGCCAATATTGGCAAAATGGCATGCAATACCTGACCCCATCACTCCAGAGCCGAGTACGGCAACCTTACTAATTCTTTTCTTCATATTATATCGATTTATGTCTTTAAGTCGGATTATTTAAAAATTAAACTCTAAGTTAAATTTTTTGTTTTAAGATTCATCATTTAACCTTGTTTATGGGACTAAGTCGATGAATTATTTAGGCTATTTATCTTCTTTTCAATTTCAACACCTTGACCATCCGTCATCAGTAGAATATTAAACCCAAACTTAGATACCGGCATGTTATCAGAACGGTCTTGCATATAAGATCAATATTATTTACATCAACAATGCTTAAAAAGAAATCATTCTTGATAAGTTTGTAATTACAGTTTCAAAGTAACTTTTTATTGTGTCAAGATTAATTTTCATTCTGGTCATCTTAGCGGTTTATTTTTCTATTGACTTGTATGCATACATAGGATTAGATGGTGTATTTGGGGGATCGTTGACATATCGGAGTACCTACCTTTTCATTTCCTTGCTGGTACTGGGATCGTTTGGCAAGATCTTCACTGATCTACAGGCTAATTTTGGAGTAAGGAATCCATTGACTAATTTTCTTATTGGGTTCGCATTTGCAGTATTTGTTACAAAGTTGATCTTTTCAATACTCTTGGTTGGACAGGACATTTCAAGACTGGTTCTTGCTTTTGCAAATGGGATTGCATCGATTGGTGATCATGCCTTTTTATCATCGACAATTCCTCCTAGAGCCTGGATGATTACTATGGCCTCAGCTTTAATTTCGGCTATTCCATTCCTGATTATGATCTATGGCATCACCTGGGGAAAATACAGGTATAAAGTAGTTGAAGTTGACCTGCCGATTAAGAATTTACCTGACTCATTTATTGGATTTAAAATCGCTCAGATTTCTGACGTTCATGCAGGTTCATTTGACAGTGTAAAGCAGGTAGCAAAGGGTATCGACTTATTGAATGAACAGGAACCTGATGTCATTCTATTCACAGGTGATCTCGTCAACAGTCATAAAGATGAAATCGACCCTTATGTTGAAGTCTTTAGCAATATGAATGCTCCTTATGGCATGTACTCTGTTACCGGGAATCATGATTACTATGGAATGTACCGGTATGGCGTTCCGGCAGATAAGGATTCTTATTGGAAAGACTTTGAAGATAAACATCGACAGATTGGATTCAAGTTACTCAACAATGAAAACCATATTGTCAGAAAGGGTGATGCACATATACACATAGCCGGGGTTGAAAACTGGGGAGCTGGCCCATTTCCCAAGAGGGGAATCTTAAATCTGGCCCTCAGGACAATTGAAGATCAGGCTCCTGTAATTCTTATGTCGCATGATCCCACTCACTGGCCCTTGCACGTTCTTCCACATGAAAGAAATATTGATCTCACCCTCAGTGGTCATACCCATGCCATGCAATTCGGGATCAATTTCCTCGGCTGGGCATGGAGTCCGGTGAAGTATCGATACAAACACTGGATGGGGTTATATGAAGAAAACGATCAAAAACTATATGTCAATAGAGGGTTTGGATTTCTTGGTTTTCCGGGTAGAGTAGGAATGAGCCCTGAAATCACTCTCTTCACATTGAAACAACAGTAGTTTCAATCACTTAGAGTAAGTTAAAAGATTCCATCGCTTGGAGAAAGTTAATAGATGACATCGCTCCGAGCGAAGTCATCTATAGAAGAAAAAAAGGCCACCCCTAGAAAGAGGCGACCTTGGTTTCTTAAAGTAACCATCGCAGCAGGTTCTAAACTACAGATGGTCTATAACACTTAACTCTCACTCTTGCAAGCCATCTCCATTAAGTCCTTAATATCACCTGGAGTAGACATAATCTTCATAAACGTCCCCATACTCAAATCCGGGAATGAAAGAGCGATTCTAAAGCGGCCGTGTAGCATATGAACTTTATTGTCCACAACTAGAATTTCATAAGGTAAAAATGCTGTATGCTTAGGGGTTGAAATATCAATTTTAGGCATGAATTTACCCTCACCGTTTTCACCTGAAAGCCCTATCCCATAAAGTTTAACCTTTTTATCCGGAAGAGTGACAGAATAGACTTCCGTCAAATTCGCAATTCCATTTTTAAGGTTTTGATCTATGGTATTCACAGCTTCCTCATATGAATCAAACTTGGCAAGGACCTGGGTATCGTCAAATTGTGGCATCAGCACTTTATATCGGTACCTCTGAAGACGTGCTTCCTCTAATCCTTTCTTAGACCCATATTCCACACCTCCTTCCCCGCCAACTTTTGCAAGGGCTGTTTCAATCTTTTTAGCATATACTCCGTATAGGTCCTTCACCTTTTTATATGATTTGGTGAAATAAGCATTGCCCCAATACTTAGGTGTGTTATAACTAACAATTACACCATTCTCTTCATCAGTAACAGCTACTCTCCAAGCTAATGCAAATCCAGTAAGACCACCTACTTGTTCTACTGCAGATTTCAATTCATATGACGTAAAAGCAATAATCCTCCGTCCTTCATGATTTATTGGCTTATAGGAACCGAGTACTTCAAAATCAGCCGACTTTAATTCCTTCTTGACCAATTCTGCAACTTCTTCTACACTTCCCTGACCGATTGCCCCGATGGTGTATGGTTTTAAATTCTGAGCATCCATACCCATACTTATCAATAGTATGAAAGCACTCAGAATTAGAAATTTTAAATTCTTCATATTATGTTTTGTTTAAATATATTAAAACGTGTATCCCATTCCGAATTCCCATTGGTCCATCCTTAAGTCAATGGTCTGGCCACTCGGAGGATCTAACGGATTAGCACCTACAACATTATTGGATACTCCTCTCATTACGAAAAATGATAACTCATTTTCATAGTTTATGATCCTTGAAAATCCAAATGTAATGTGTTGCTCTATCACACCAGGGGCAAGGATATTAAACATTACTTCTGATTCCTGGACGGGCTGATCACCAAATGAATATCCCGCTCTCAATATCCATTTTTCATTGACAGGATAGTTTATACCAATTTTATATACCATCACATCTTCCCATCCAAATCCTGCTGCACCGTCCATTCCGAGAGGTGCTTGCATCAGATTGGGAAGCATGGGGTTTGCGATAGATTGTATATCACTGTAATAGATCTTCTTTACATCAAATGCTATTTCCATCAACATCGCATTGAAAACCACACCTGCCGTCCAGTTTTGAGGTATATCAAATCCTCCCCCCTCAGCATATAAACCTGCATACTCTTCAAATTCTCCCATTGAAATTGCGGTCTGATAAGATAAACCTACAGATACCATTTCATGTAAATCTCCAATGTATCCTATACGTGCACCAAATCCTGTAGAAGAAGAATACCCATTATCCGTTAAGGCAGCCGGATTACTTGAAAACATGCCAAATGCACCAAGACCTTCAGCTTTAAATCGTTGATAAGCAATAATTGGTGAAATACCAATGGAGTGCTTTTCAGCAAAAAGGAATGCTATTGTAGGTTGCAAAAACATTTGTTGTAAATCCACTCCAGTCGGATCCATGCCGAATACGGGAGATTCATAATTGGTGTTCATACCACCATTACCATAAAATGCGAGACCTATGGACTTATTTGCTCCCCATTTCCAATTGGCCGCCAAAGCGGGAATAAAAAACATCTCAGAGCTACTCTCCACTTTACCTGGAGCTAATCCAAATGTACCAGGAATCTGAGAAGGATTTCCTACTACCTCAAAATCTCTGCGAGGATTAAAGATGGAAATATTGATATCGTAACCGGTATCGAGAAATGCCAATGATGCTGGATTGGTAGCTGCTCCAAGAGGACTAATTTTAAAAGCTACGCCTGCCCCTGCAAATGATTTATATTGAACTCCGATTCCATTAGACAGATATCCATCTGTCGCATTTAATTGTAATCCAGAAAAAGAAAGAAAAATAAATAGAGATAAAATTTTAGTAATGTGACTTTGTAGTTTTGTCATGATTGTCAGTTTAATTTTCGAATAGACTTATTAATACTTTTATGTATTTTCATAAGCGGGTAAGTTAGTATTTGTTGAAATTGTGAAATGTGATCCGGGTTACAAAAGGAGGCTGGTTTAATATGATTTAAGTTCTTATAAAATCATATATTTGATGATCTAAATCATTTAAATTTGATTTAGAATTCCCATAGGTATTGAACATTGAAACACTCCATCAATACCTTAATTATGAAACTATTATTATCAAGTTTATTCCTGTGTTTATTTCTTCAAACTCAAGCAACTGATTATCACGTCGGTCCGGGTCAGACCTATACCAATATCAATGATGTACCGTGGGAATCAATGAATGCCGGAGACAACGTATTCATTCATTATCGGGCCGTCCCTTATTATGAAAAATGGGTCATCAATGTCCCAGGTACAAGTATTCAACCATTCTCAGTGATCGGAGTTCTCGGACCTGGAGGTGAGAGACCTATCATCTCTGGAAACGGAGCAACCACCAGGCAACAATTGAGCTATTGGAATGAAGAAAGAAGTGTTATCAAAGTAGGAGGATCAAGTACTCCTGCTGATGGGATGCCTTCTCATATTGTCATTGAAAACCTTGAGATAAGGTCTGGGCATACCAGTTATTCATTTACAGATGATAATGGAAGTCCGGGAGCTTATAGTCTCAATGCTGCCAGCATTCATGTGGAGAAGGTGAATACCCTATTCATAAGGAATTGTGTCATCCATGATTCCGGTAATGGTATATTCATTGCTTCTAATTCTAATGATGTCTTGATAGAGAAAAATCATATTTATGGAAATGGAAACGTGAGTAGTTCTTTTGAACACAATACCTATACAGAAGCTAATGGAATCACTTATCAATACAATCGCTTTGGACCATTGCGACTGGGTGCAGCTGGGAATAATTTAAAAGATCGATCCGCGGGCCTCGTGGTTAGGTATAACTATATTGAGGGAGGAAATCGATTGTTGGATATGGTAGAAACAGGGAATAGCTCTATTCAGAATGACCCTGCTTACAGAAAGACTTTTATTTATGGTAATATTTTGATTGAAGAAGATGGAGGTAACAGCCAGGTATTGCATTATGGAGGAGATGGTGGCAATTCAAGCTCCTATCGAAAAGGGAAGTTATATTTTTACAATAACTCTCTTTATTCCATAAGAGCAGGTACAACTACTCTAGCCAGATTGAGTACCAATGATGAAACGGCTGATATAAGGAATAACATTTTGTATGTGACAGCAAGTGGGGAAAATTTTGCATATTTAGATGCGTCGGGCCTAATTGAGATCAGGAATAACCTGATCAAGTCAGGTTGGCAAAATTCTCACCAGGGTGGAGGGTTTAATGGAACAGTAACTGATGATGGAAGTTCGATAGAGACTAGTGATCCAGGATTTAATAACGGGCCTGCCTATGATTTCAGTCTCCTGTCAACCAGCCTGGCCATCAATTCAGGTACTGGCTTACATCCGGATGCTTCGGGCAATGGTGTGGATATGGAATATGTTAATCACCAGGCCGGTCAATTGCGTCCTACTAATGGAAACATGGATGTTGGAGGATATGAATATGCAGGGACGGTTCCTGTTGAACTATCCAACCCATTTAGAGCAACCCTTTCAGGCAAAAGTGTCCGTCTTACCTGGTCAACGGCTTCAGAATTTCAAGTGAAGCATTTCCTCATTGAAAGAATGGATGATCCTGACACTCATTCCTGGATTACAATGCCAAAAGGAAGTCCGTTTTCTTATGAGGTGATAGACGAAAATTCTCCTGCAGGAAAAGTGATTTACCAACTATGGGAGTTAACCATGGATGGTCGGAAATCATCAATTGGAAAGGATCAGATATTCATAAATGATCAACGACTTCAGTTATTATCCAATCTGGTACAAGATCAATTGCACCTTATAATGCCACCTGGATTTAAAGATAAGACCTGGAAGATCATCCACGCTTCTGGTCGTTTAATTGATTCTGGTATCTTAAATTCTCAGGAAATTCAAGTGATGAATTATCCCTCTGGAAAGTATTTTCTAATCGTCGAAAGCCATCCTCCAATTTCATTTATTAAATTGTGATGAATCAATTATTTCCTTCATGACCCGAGAAGAAAAAGTAAAACTCTACGATAGCATCCTAGAAGTCCATCCTGAATGTATAAGAAAAGGAAAGAACAACCCCTATACATCCATGAATGGTCACATGTTCTCCATGGTCACAAAAGAAGGACAGGTCGCCATCCGAATGTCCAAGGATGTAAGAGCAAAATATATGGAAGAGGTCAATCCTGAAGAAGTAGTCACTTATAACACTATGATGAAAGAATACATAGAGATCTCTGATGAAATGCTCAACGATCAAGAAGCTGTCCTATCATTATTAGACCAAAGCATTGAATATATTAAGACCTTAAGGCCTAAATAGAACTCGGGTATCTTACCACAGAGTCATTGGAGTTTGGCACAGAGTCTCACAGAGATAGTGTTCAATTTTCCTCAGTGTAACTCTGTGCAAAACTCAGTGTATCTCTGCGGTTAAATTTTCACAGTCGCTCAAATCTAGCTTGAAAAAACCTAAGATACTCCGGTTCATAAACCATTTTAAATCCTTTTATATTCTTGCGATCTTCATATACCATTTTCACTGATTCTGCAATGACGTCCATGTGTGCCTCTGTATATACACGACGTGGTATGGCCAGTCTGGTCAGCTCTAATTTAGGATATCTATGATCTCCGGTCTGTGGATCTCTTCCTGCACTCACAACCCCCCTTTCCATACTTCTTATTCCTGAATCCATGTATAACTCAGAAGCGAGTACCTGGGCAGGGAACTGATCTTGAGGGATGTGAGGATAAAATGCCCTTGCATCGAGAAAGATGGCGTGCCCACCTACTGGCCTGACAATGGGTATTCCCCAGTTTACGAGCAACTCACCAAGGTATAGAACTTGACCTACTCTTGACTTGATATGGTCATCCTCTACTGATTCTCTGATTCCGATTGCCATGGCTTCCATATCTCTACCTGCCATTCCACCATAGGTATGCAAGCCTTCATAAACAACAACAGCATTTCGGAGGCGATCAGCCAGGTTTTTATCTCTTACGGCTACCCACCCTCCTATGTTTACCAGGTGATCTTTTTTACCACTCATCCAGGCACCATCGGTATAATCACAAAACTCTTTCAGAATTTCAGCTACTTTCTTTTTCTTATATCCCGATTCTGACAATTGGATGAACAGAGAGTTTTCTACCATCCGTGTTGCGTCAAGGTATAATTTTAAACCATGTTGATCACATAGTTTTCTGAGTGCTTTGACATTGGCCATGCTGACTGGTTGTCCCCCAGCCATGTTTACAGTACCTGCAAGGCTGATGTAAGCAATATTTTCAGCTCCTTTCTCTTTAACCAGGTTCTCAACCTTTCTTAGATCTATATTCCCTTTGAATGGATCGATATGGTAGGGGTCATGGGCTTCATCAATAATAACGTCAACAAATATTCCTCCTGCCAGTTCCTGGTGAAGTCTTGTTGTAGTGAAATACATATTGCCGGGAACATATTGGCCTTTTCTAATCTCTGCATGGCTGATCAGGTGCTCGGCTCCCCTACCCTGATGTGTTGGTACGATGTATTCATATCCATAAATTTCCTGAATTGCTTTTTCGAGGTTGTAAAAATTGACACTACCTGCATAAGCTTCATCGCCAAGCATCATTCCGGCCCATTGCCGATCACTCATAGCACTAGTCCCACTATCAGTAAGCAAATCAATATAAACGTCTTTAGACCTAAGTAGAAATGTGTTGTATCCAGCCTCCTGAATCGCCTTTTCTCTTTCTGATCTGCTGATCATTGAGATCGGTTCCACCATCTTTATTTTCCATGGTTCTGCCCATGATCGACGACCTTTTTGCTCGCCCATGGTAATGTATCGTTGTGATGACATAGACTAGGGTTTTAAGTTGATTGTTTCAATGGAAGCAACACCTTAAATCTCTATTTCATTCTTTAAAATTCAAGTAAATTTCAATCAAAATATTCGTAAAAATGTGATCAATTGAGTGATTGAAAATTTTGTTTAGAGCCCTATTTTATGACGAATATTTGTTGCCTTGACAACTAATTATTTGATGATAATTAGTACAATCCCAATAATGACCATAGCAATGAGAATTACAAGTGGGATGTAGTCTCTTACAAGTTCCTTCGTATTCTTATTCCAGTTCTGATCTTCGTTGATTTTGTGCACTCCAGCAGTTTTTCCAAAAGTAACATTTAAACTTTCAATTCAAGATCTAAAAATTAAAAACTGATTCCATCATTTGCTTCGATTTATTACTCCCCGTACAATATCCATTATTCACTAATTTGTTACTCATAAACTCAAGTAGACTCGCCCTTGATTATTATGTAATATAAATCACTTAGGTATAATATAATTACCTCTACTTTTAAAGAAGTTAAAATGAAATTGCCCTCTGATCATTATTAATAAATGAGAAAAATATGAATGAATTTGATGAAATGGCAGCAACCTGGGATGATGACCCAATAAGAATGGAGCGTGCAGCCTCTATTGCCCAGAGTATGAGAGATATTTTGGACATGGGTATTTTCCAGAATGCACTCGAATATGGAAGCGGAACAGGTTTGCTCAGCTTTGCCCTGGAGAAGGATCTAAAAAGCATTACATTGATGGATGAGTCCTTCGAAATGACTAGAGTAGCCATTGAGAAATGCAAAGCATCCCAAGTCAACCATCTGCATCCCATCAGGATGGACCTGATGTTCGATCAATACCAACCGAAGTCAAAATTTGACCTGATCTTCATTTTACTTACCCTCCATCACATCAATGATACAGAGGGCATTCTCTCTCGTTTTAAGGATATCATTAATCCGAATGGCATCCTGGCCATTATTGATCTCGAATCTGAGGATGGGTCATTTCATGATAGGGAGTTTCATGGACATCTTGGATTTGATAGAAATGAACTGGAGAAAAAAGTCACTGGAGCAGGGTTTCAGCCTAAGCACTATGATGTAATCTATAATATTGTAAAAGGAGAAGATGAGGATAAAAGATCATACCCATTGTTTCTAATGATCGCCCAATCATTGCAAGATGTTTGATCAAGGAGAATTATAATAAATTAGGAAAAAACGGTCTGTCATTAGGTAGGAAACTGACTAAATAAACTATTTAAATGCAGAGACCAACCGGTCTTTAAGATTGGATTAACTCAATGTCAATCCAAAGGTTGGGATCCTCGACCTCCTAGTCGAGGATGAGTGGCAATGCCTATGGCGAGGATAGGATGCGCCAACCTTACATTTAAAGAGGATAATTTATGAATAGTAATTCGAGTAGCGTGAGATGACTGACCGGTGCGTAGCATCTGATTGACTAAATGTCAATTAAAAAGGAAGGAACCTCGATCTCTGTACCGAGGGTGGGTGGCATAACTAAATGTCAATCCAAAAGTCGGGAACTTCGACCTCCGAGTCAAAGGTGAGTGGCGATCCTCTGGCGTGGATGGGATGCGCCAACCTTACATATTAAAGAGGATAATTTATAAATAGTAATTCGAGTAGCGTGAGATGACTGAC